>JAKAWO010000141.1 GCA_021827255.1 Acidobacteriota bacterium
GTGGTGTTCAATTGTTATATGGCGGATCTCCGACCGGAGAGCAATCTTCCGACGGTCCTCAAAGAATTTGGGCGGGTGCTCAAACCCCAGGGGCGGCTGGTTCTGGCTTTTATGGCGCCGCAGGCAAAATGGCTGGAGGGGCTCTGGATGGCGACTTATCGCCGCTGGCCGGGGTGCCTGGGCGGTTGCCGACTCGTTGCCCTCCGGCCATACCTTGAGGCCGATGGCTGGACGATCGAGGTTGATGGAGAAGTGCGGCAGGGAATCATTCGCTCTCGCCTGATGCTTGCCCGCCGTTCCGACAGAGGTTCGAGGCGATGAGGGAATCCACTTCGCGGCGTCGGCAGTTCTGCGCTCGGTGCGGGCAATTGATGTTTGAATTTTTCAGCTCGCCGGATGGGCACTTTGGCGTCGCAGATCAATTGCAGCAGAGCAACAACGCCCCACAGCCAGAAATAATCTGCCCGGCTTGCGGCGCCCGCTATCGCCTGCTCGACCGAATCAACGATAAGGGGCAGCCCATCGAACGAAAGTGAGGATTGGAAAGGGCGGGGTGGGTGGATTGTGGTTTTGGGGCGGCCGCTAAACCCATAAGTCAGTGGCGGAGCCGATGAGCGACGGGGAACACGGGATGGCCGAATCTCTGCTCACACCTGAGAGTCTGGGTTCTTATCTGGCCGAAAACGGCTTGGTCCGCGACGCCAGCCGGTTGAGAATTCGCCCGCTCGGCGGCGGGGTGTCCAACGTGGTTCTGCTGGTTGAAGGAGACGGCCTGCGTTGGGTGGCTAAGCAGTCGCTCGGGAAATTGATCGTCAAAGACGACTGGCACTCGGACCGGAGGCGCATCTTTCGTGAGTCTGATGCGATTCGCCATTTGGGATCGAAGCTCGATGAGGGCTGCCTGCCGGAAGTCGTTCATGTTGACAACGAAAATTTTTTCTTCATCATGACTGCCGCGCCGGACGGTTCGGCGGTTTGGAAAGAGTCCCTCCTGCAAGGCCATGTCAGTTTGACCGTAGCGCGGCAGGCTGGTGCCCTGCTGGGCAGGCTGGTCAAAGCGTCGAGGGCCGATCCCGAAGCTGAGAGGCGTTTTGACGACCGGACGGTTTTTGACCAGCTTCGCTTGGATCCATATTACCGGACAACCGCACGGCGACATCCCGAGGTGAGCGAGGCGCTCGGAAAACTGATGGAGGAGTCGTGGCAGGTTCGAGCGGGGATGGTCCACGGCGATTACAGCCCGAAGAACATGCTGGTTTGCGGAGAGAAGATTTTCTTGATTGATTTTGAATGCGTTCACTGGGGCGACCCGGCGTTTGACGCGGGCTTTTTGCTCAACCATCTGTTGTTGAAGGCCTTCCATCAGCCGCGCTTTTGCGGCGAATACCTTGGAGCGGCACGCCAATTCTGGAAAGCACTGGAAGATGAAATTCCCCTAAAAGGATGGGCGGATTTCGAACCGAGAACTCTGCGCCACCTCGGCGGCTTGATGCTGGCCCGTATGGACGGCAAATCGCCGGTCGAGTACATTCAGGACGAGGAAACCAAAAACCGGGTTCGGAGAGCGGCAAAGCGAATCTTACGGGAAAGACCAGAGGAATTCAAGGAAGCTTTGCGTATAGCTGTCGCGGAAATCGGGTAAGGACGAGCTTAGCAGAGGGTAAAGAGGGCAGCGGCCATACAGCCCACCGCAAATCCGGCCAAGGGAAAAAGCATGCCACGAATCGCCGAAATTCAGGCGCGAGAGGTGCTCGACTCGCGGGGAAGTCCCACGGTCGAGGTGGATGTGTTTCTCGAAGACGGCGCGCGCGGACGGGCGATCGTTCCGTCGGGGGCCTCCACGGGAAAGCAGGAGGCGCTCGAGCTGCGGGACGCTAACTCGGTGAGGTATGCGGGCCGAGGCGTGCGGAAAGCCGTGCAGAACGTCGAGCAGGAAATTGCGCCGAGCCTGACCGGGATGGAGGCTGGCAATCAGCGTGGTGTGGATCAGACGATGATCGCGCTGGACGGAACGCCGAGTAAATCGCGGCTGGGCGCGAACGCATTGTTGGGCGTTTCGCTCGCTGTGGCGCGAGCTGCCGCTCGGTCGGCGCACTTGGCGCTTTACCGCTATTGGGGCGGCCAGGCGGCTTGCGAGCTGCCCGTCCCGATGGTCAATATCCTGAGCGGCGGCATTCATGGCGGGGGCAATTTTGATTTTCAAGACTTCATGGTGATTCCGCTCCGAGCCCGCCGGTACAGGGAAGCCTTGGAGGACGCTGTGGCCGTGTATCGGGCCATGAACGAGGTGCTCAAAGAGCGAGGGGTTTCCTGCGCCGGAGTCGCCGACGAGGGAGGTTACGCTCCGCGCTTGGAGTCGAATGAGGCGGTCTTTGCGCTGCTGGTGGAGGCCCTCGAGCGGGCGGAACTCGAACCGGGCAAAGACGCGGCCATCGCGGTGGATGTGGCGGCTAGCCATTTCTATCGAGATGGAAGTTATTCGCTTGTGGCCGAAGGTGCCCAATTGAGCGCGGAGGAATTGATTGAGCGGCTGGAAGGCTGGGTCGCTCGCTACCCGATTGCCTGCATCGAGGACGGCTTGGCCGAGGAAGACTGGGAAGGATGGAAATCGCTCACCGAAAGGCTCGGCGACCAGTGCCAGCTCGTGGGCGATGACCTTTTTGTCACCCACCGAGGCCGCCTGCTCAAGGGAATTGCCGAAGGCGCAGCCAATTCCATTTTGATCAAGATGAATCAGGTGGGCACGCTGACAGAAACGCTTGACGTGACGGGGTTGGCGCAACGAAACGGATACGCGCCCGTCATCAGCGCGCGGTCGGGCGAGACAGAGGATGATGCGCTCGCTGACCTGGCGGTTGCGACGGGAGCACACCAGATCAAGATCGGGTCCATCACACGCTCTGAGCGGCTGTCGAAATATAACCGGCTGCTTCGCATTGAGGAGGAACTGGGAATTCACGCTTCCTACGCCGGCGGTCGAGAGCGCCGAGGCTGGGTCCGCCAGGAGTAGGCTCACCGGGGTTGGTGATATGCTGGCGGTCGAGATCGGGCACCTTTCGAAAGGGCTTAGCGGATCATTCCGAAGTAACCTAAGGAGAGCGCCAGCATCCAATGGAGGGACGGTTCGAAGTGGGCGAACAGACTGCGAGCGGGGGCGAGTAAGCCAAGCCCCTATCGTTCAAGTCTGAGCAAGCGGCGGAAATCATGCGCGCAGACTGCAAATGGAAAGGGTTGCTTCTATGGGCTCCCTTGGTGATTGCAGGTTGGCCGCTGGGCGCCCTGCTGGCTTATCAACGGCCGAGATTCCGCCCCGGGTTCAACCTGTTTTCTCCACAGCAAGACATGGTGATCGGCCGACAAGCGGCGGCGCAGTTGGATCACAAACTACCTTTGATCAATGACCCAGAGATCGTCCGGTACGTGAGCCGTCTTGGCAGGCATCTGGCCGAGTACGCTCCGAACCAGAAAGGGTTTCATTACGACTGGACGTTCCATGTAGTGAATAGCGACGACATTAACGCCTTTGCTCTGCCCGGTGGCTACATCTTTGTTAACCGGGGAGCGATCAAAGCAGCGCTGGATGAAGCCCAGATGGCGGGCGTCCTGGCCCACGAAGAAGGCCATGTCGTGATGCGGCACGGCACGCATCAAGCCTCAGAGCGGCTCCTTGCCGAGGCGCCCCTGGAAATTCTTTCCGGATACTTGGGACAGAGCGGAAGCCTGTTGACCCAGATCGCCCAGCTTGGCATCGGTTTTGGCCTGAACTCGATTTTTCTACAGAATTCACGGAACATGGAGGCTCAGGCGGATCGGGTCGGGACGTACATTCTTTATCAGGCGGGATACGACCCTTACGCGATGGCGCAGTTCTTCGAGATCATTCAGCGCAAGCATCCCCAGCGGACAATTCAGTTTTTCTCCGACCACCCTGATCCTGGCAACCGAATTCAAGCGGTGGAGGAGGAGATTCCTGAGCTTGGCCCCCGGCGGCGATGGAAGACCGACAGCCCGCAATTCGAGGCGATCAAGCAGCGGCTGCTGGCGATGCCTCCGCCGCCGAAGCCCAAAACGGGCGAGCCCACCTCGGCCGCGCCCGTGCACCAATGAACCCATGCCCGACGGGTCGCGGCCGGCCCTTACGAGCAATCTTAAGCGAGGCACGCACATGAACAGCATGATCCTGCGAGTGAAATCGGCGAAGAAGCTGGACCAGATCGCGCGCGACTTGGAGGCGGCGGCGCAGCGCAATAAGTTCGGGGTGCTCGGCGTGCATGACCTCAAGGCCAAGATGAATGAGAAAGGGGTCGCGTTCACTCGCGACTGCCTGGTCTTTGAGGTCTGCAATCCTCAACAGGCCAAGAGCGTCCTTGAAGCCAACGCGGAAATTTCCACGGCACTGCCCTGCCGCATCGCCGTTTATACGGAGGGTGACGGCGTGACTCTTGCCGCGCTGCGCCCGGCCGCCCTCCTGGGGATGTTCGAATCGAGGGAGCTCGCGCCCATCGCGCAAGAGGTGGAAGCCACGATCGTCCGGATCATGGAGGAGGCTGCGCGCTAGGCTATGGCCGCAGCCGAGATCCGAGCGGTTGCGGCTTGTGGTTCGGATTATGGAATCCAAGCCTTTTACGGCGGGTGAATTCGTCCGGTTGCTTCCGGAGCTGCTGGTCGCCTATATCGCCGGGTGGCTGCTCATCCTCGCAGATTTCTGGAGGAGAACTTGGCGGCGGTCCTCCGCTGGGTGACGAATTGCATTCCGAACCGCCACGCCGGCCCTTACCGGGCGCAGAATGCGAGGGCAGCACCCGGAAGGCTTCACTTGCGGATTTGTTGCCTCACCCGCGCCGCTCGGGCCATCCGGCCGGCCGCCTCGAGCGCCTGCGCCTCCGCCTGGTAGGCCTGCCAGTATTGCGGATCGGTTTTGCGGGCGGCGTGGAATTGTCGCGCGGCCTGGCGATAGTGGCCCAGCTTCATCAAGCACGTTCCCAAGTAAAATCGCGCCCCCAAGTCCTGCGGGTTCAGTTTCACGGATTCCTCAAAGTACTTCGCCGCCTTGGCGTAGTTTCCATCCGGAAAGTAAACCGCTCCGAGCGCGTCGGCCGCATCAGAGTAGCCGTTTGGAGCCATCTTGATGACTTTTTTGAAATACCGGATGGCTTGCTCCCGATGTCCGCGCCGTAACGCAATCCTTCCCAACGCCAAGTAGTAATCGTGCGCGAGGCCCAGCGGCCACGTGCTCTCCTGGTTCAGGCGCCAGGCGGTTTTGTATTCCCTTATCGCGCCGCTGAGATTACCCTCCTGATATTCGAGCTCCATCCCTCGCGCCATATGCGGCAGGGGAGAATTGGGAGACTGACGAAGCGAGTAGTTGATAAGGGTATCGTTGGTGTGCCAGCGCGGAATGTAACGGACCGTTTCGACGCCCCAGGCGATCCCCATCACCGCGAGTGCCGCGACTCCCGCCACTTGAAGCTCCGACCTGCGGGCGCTCTCAGGCAGCCATTCGATCAGCAAGACGGCGATCGCCAGGCAAGGCCCGATGGACGGAAAATAATTGAATCGGTCGGCTAGTTGCGGAAAGCTGAGCTGCCGAATGTCCAGCACGGGGAGCAGTGAAACCGGCCACCAGACGATCAAAAACGCCAGCCGCGCATCGCGCTTGCGCACCCAGACCGTGCTGACGATGACGGCCAAGGTCGCCCAAGGCCAGGCGGATGCGAGGCTCGCACGCAGATTGAACATGCGATAGACGCTCAGATGCGCCGGCCAAAGAAGAATGCGAGCGTGGTCTCCCAGCAGCCCCAACGCGGATCCGATGACCACGCGGTTGAGCTGCCAGAAGTGGCGAGTCTCGGTAAAGTAGCCGAGCGCGAAGTGCCGGGCCACCACGTACATCGCGACTGCCGCGAGATACGGAGTCCAGCGAAGCGCGCGACGCAGCCACGATTCCGGCCGGCCGAGGGAAAACCACCAGGCGATCAGCAATAACGGGAAGCTGAGCGCCATCTCTTTGAAAAACAGGGCGGGCAAAAAGGCCAATGCAGAGAACAGAGTCAGGCGAAACGGGTGGTCATGCTCCTGCTCGGCGCGAAGGAACAGAAGAAACGAGACGAGACAAAAGAAGCCGCATCCGAGATCCGGCAGGGAGGAAATCCACGCCACCGCTTCGACGTGAACCGGATGCAGCGCCCAAAGCAGCGCTCCGACGAAGGCCGCCGCTCCGTTTGATGTGAGGCGCAGCCCCAGCCGATAGACTAATACTACTGTGGCCGCGTAGAGAAGAAGATTCAGCAGATGAAAGGGGACGGGGTTTGGCCCGGCCCGGCGGTAAAGAATCCAGTAGCAAACAAATTGCAGTGGGCGGTAAAAATTGGTCGCCGCTCCCTGGAACGACCAGACCGACCCGGTGAAGATTTTCGTCCAGAGGCGCGGATTGACGACAAAGGGATTCTGGATGATTTGCGGGTTATCGTCATAGACAAAGCCGTTGGCCAGCGTCCCAGAAAAAACTAAAAGCGTCACCCCGGCGAGTAAAGCGTCGGCCGCGACCGGGTTCCGCTCAAGCCAGCCATTGAACTTTTCGAGCAATCTTCCTTCCCGCCTACCTCGCCGCTTCCCGGTCTTCAGCTTTTCCAGGCTGCGGCATGCTCCTCCACAAACGCCTCAAAAGTTCGCGGCTCGTGTCCGAGAACCGTGCGCTGGAGTTCGAGATCCTCCTGAGTCGCGGGGAGACCATGCTTCTGAAAGAACTGATACATGATGCGCAGGTCGTGCGCCAGCCATTCCGGGAGCATCGTCCTTGCCTGTTTCTCCCAGGCGTCAAGATCGTCGCCGGCATAACGGATTTCCCGCCCCAGGTGTCGGCTGTAAACCCGCGCAATATCCGGGCCGGTCAAGGGTTCAGGACCGTTCAGCGGATAGAGACGGCCCTGGTGGTCCGAGCTGAGGAGCGCATTCGTTGCCGCATCCGCGATGTCGCGCACGTCCACGCGATTGGCGCCGACCTTCGTTCCGAGGGGTTGGGGGTAAATTCCATACTTCATGATCGCTTCCCGAAACATCCGGTCGTTCTGATAAAAATTATTCGGCCAAAGGATGGTGTAGGAAGCTCCCGATTCTTGGACCGCTTCCTCAATCGGAATCTTGCTTCGAAAGTGCGGGATGACCTCAGAGCCAGGCGGCATGACCACGGACATGTACACAATGCGGCCAATCCCGGCGGCCTTAGCTGCCTCGACCGCCGACAGGCCAAGCTCGGTTTCCACCGGACTGAGGGGGGTAAGGAGGAAGAGGGCGTCGGCGCCCTTGAAAGCCGAGGCGAGCGTGGCAGGATTTTCAAAGTCGCCCAGCACGCCCTCTGCGCCCTTGGGCAGCGCCGCGAACTTCTCTGCTGAGCGCGTCATCACCCTCGGCCGCAGGCCGCGCGCCACCAGGGCCTTCGTCACTTCACTGCCGACCGTGCCCGTCCCACTGGTAACGACAATATTCATCTATGCCTCCGGCAATCCAAGTTCCCAAGGGCAGGGGTGGGGCCTCGCTAGCCTTGCACTTTGGCCAGCAGTTCAACCAATTTCTGTTCGCGTTCCTTCTGGTCAAGCCCCAGGCGCTTCTCCATGACTTGAGTCGTATTCATCGAGCAGAATTTTGGGCCACACATCGAGCAAAAAGCAGCGTCTTTGTAATATTCATCGGACAA
>JAKAWO010000142.1 GCA_021827255.1 Acidobacteriota bacterium
TGCGAGCTCCGTCTCGCGGCTCCAGCGACCGACGAAATCTATCACCTGATCGCGCGTGTCGTGCGGCGTCCATTGCCCCTTCAGCTCTCCCCAAGACTTTTTTTTAGGGCTACGTGCTCTTCCATCAGCTCGGCCAGCACCGCGTCCTTCTTGGCGAGCTTCGCTTCCAGGAATTCGATCCGCTGCCGCTGCGCCTCCTCCCGCCGGCGGGCGCGCTCGGCCGGCGAGAGCGCCACCGCCCCGTTGTCAAAAAACTGCTTCAGCCAACGGTAGAACACCGTCGGATGCAAATGGTATTCGTCGCCCAAGTCCGGCACCGTCACCTTCTCGATCAGATGCCGCCTTAAAATTGCCACCTTTTCCTCAGGCGTAAATTGCCGCTTGTCATGGCTCTCCATGGAACGCTCCCCCCACTACCATAATCACCGAGCATTCCATTTCCAACTGAGGCAGGACAGTACAAGAAGGTCGAGGCATGGTCGTTTGCACACTTCCCAATGCCGGCCGCCAGCGGATGGCGGCAGCGCCTCGCGCGAGACGGCCACCCCACCTCAGAGGTCATCGCGCTTCCCGTAAAAGATCCTTTTCATCTTCCCCGTGCTGCGATCCTGATCCTGCAATTGCTCGGCGAGTGAAAACGAGGTGGGCCAGCCGCAAGCCACGGCCCGGTTTGTCCGCGCTCGACGCGTGATGACGGTCACGCTGAGCGAATCGGACGCAAGCCCTGCCAAGAAGCGCGGAGGCGAGGATCTCAACCGCGGCCGTCAAGGCGAGCGGTTCGGAAAGCGAGTATCAGTAACCAGAATGCTTCCGGCTGCATCTATTGGATTGAGTTCTGCGAAATAGCGAGACGCCTTGCTGAAAAATGCCGGTGAGGAGACCGGCCCTTGCGGCGGAGGTCACGGTATTTTGCAGCCGTCAAACCCAAATTGTGAAGGAGATGAAGATGAAGAAAATCGTACTGAGTGTGACGAGTCTCGTGATGCTGGCCGGTCTGAGTTTTGGAGCGCCGGTTCATTGGCCGAAATTGCACCATAAGGCCAAGCAGACTCAATCCACCACCGCTTCTAAGACGACCAAGGAGAAAAAGGCGAAGAAGTCGCACCACTGGTTCCATCACGGAAAGTCGAAGAAGTCCACAGGGTCGAGCGGCAGCTCGGCCAAGTAAGAACGTCAGCCACTGAAACCGCTCGCGGGTTGACTTTCTTGCGGGCGGTTTTTCCTTGGCTCAAACGACCTGATCTGCAGGAGACCCTCGCCGCAAAGCAAGACCGTTCGGCCCGTCTCAGGTTGCCGCAACTGTTGCGCCCCAACCGTGTTATATAAGATGTGGCAACGATGGCCATTGACCGCGACCTGGAGTTGATGCTGCGGGTTCGGCAGGGCGACGCCGAGTCGTTCGAGCAGCTGCTGTCCAAATACCGAACTCCGCTCGTCCATTACTTTACGCGGATGGTCGCGGACCGGGCGCTGGCGGAAGATCTGGCCCAGGAGGCGTTCCTGCGCGTTTACCGGGCGCGCGAGCGCTACCAGGCGGAAGCGAAGTTTACGACCTGGCTCTACCGGATTGCGACGCGCTTGGCCCTCAACGCGCTGCGCGACCGAAGAGCGAAAGCGGCGACGAGCAACGACCTGGAGCAGAGACCGGCGCGCGAAGCCGCCTGCCGCGATCTTTCAATCGAGCAACAACTGATGGAATCCGACCGGCAGCGCCTGATTCGGAAGGCGGTCGAGGCGCTGCCGGATAACCAGCGAGCCGCGGTGATCCTGCATAAGTACCAGGAGGCGGATTATCGGCAGATTTCCAAAGTGCTCGAAGTGTCCGAGAGCGCGGTGAAGTCCCTGCTGTTTCGCGCTTATCAGAACCTTCGCGTGAGCCTGGAGCCGCTCGTGAAGGGAGGCCAGATATGAAGTGCCCCGATCAGAAAACCCTGTTTGAATTTTCGCATCGCCTCATGGGAGCTTGGAAGGAAGATGCGATCCGCGCCCATTTGGCGGCTTGCCAGGGTTGCCGGGCGGTGGTAGAAGAATACGCGAAGCTGGACGCGATGCTTGCCGAGTGGAGAGCGAGCGAGCCTTCATCCTGGTTCGATGAGCGCGTGCGGGCGGCGATAGAGGACGCTCCGACCGCCAGCCGGCGCTTCTGGGTCTCGGAACACTTTCGGGCGCTGGCGGTGGCCTCACTGGCAATGATCTTTGTTGCCGGCGGATTGATAATTTTTCGCGGACACTCGCTGCGCCGAACGACAACGCCTCGGGCGGGAAAGACGGAACATCGCCCCCAGGCTGAGGCGATGACGGGGACCGTGGTGCGCGCTCGCGACTTGTCGGCAGAGGAGGAAGTGAGGATGGATAAGAACCTACCGGTGCTCGAGGATTACGACATGTTGGCGGATTTTGATGTGCTCTCGGAATGGCCGTCGGTGTCAACACAGGTTCGGAATTGAAGGCGCCCGCATCGCCGGGAGGCAGGCGATGAACCCGCACCGGCGAATCGCGAGATGCGGGATAACAGCGCTGGCTATGCTGGCGCTCGCCGGGGCGGGGTCTGTGCCGGGTCGCGCCCAGCGGCAGCGGAGAATCCACCCGGTCCCGGCGCGGCGGATTCAGCAGCGAGCGCAGCGGAGACGGATCCGACCGGGGATGATGCGGGGTCGCCATCCACATCCGCCCGGCTTCCTTGAACGCCTGCGCGATATGCCACCGGCTGAGCAGGAGCGCGTGCTTGAAAACGACGCGCGCTTCCACAGGTTGCCGCGGTGGCGGCAAGAGCAGATTCGGGCCAACCTGGCACGGTGGAACTCCTTACCCCCGGCTAGGAAGCAACTGATTCGTGAGCGCGAGGCCATCCTTCGCAGACTCTCACCGGCAAAGCGCACGGAACTGCGCCAAATTTTTCCGCAATACCGGAGGCTTCCGCCGCGCCAGCGGTTGCAGGTTAACCGGGCATTTCTCAGACTGCGCAACCTTCCGCCGCGAAAGCGCGGGGCATTTCTGAAGAGCAATCAGGTCAGGCGGATGAACCCTCGACAACAGCAGGTGCTTCGGCGGCTTGGCCGATTACTCTCGGGGAATTAGGGCCTAGCTCGAATCGCCAGGGCGTAAGGCGCGCGCCGGCCTTGATTCCGGCCGGCAATGGGTGGGAAAGATCTCTCGGCACCCCCACACCTTGTATCTCAGACGTGGTAGCCCCACAATTTGCAGAACCTCGTTAACTCCTTCAAAAAATTAAAAATAATCCTTGACAAGGGCTAAATCAAAATCTATAGTTCGTGGGCAGGAGTGGTAGAAAGTAGTAAAAAGTGTTAAGACAGATTTGATTTGTTGGCCTTCTGAGACCTTGGGGAAAATGAAGCGAGCGCCAAAGGGCGAGCATGCTACGCGGAAATTACCCAGCGACGGTGGACGGCAAAGGGCGGCTGAAGATTCCGGCGGTGTTCAAAAGTTATCTGGACGAAAATTTTGGGCCGGATTTCTATGTGACGGGTGTGGACGGGCAATCGGTTTATATCTATCCGTTTCCCGTTTGGCGGGGTCTCGAGGAAAAGCTGGCAGCGCTGCCTTCGATGAACAAGTCCAAGAAAAGGTTTCTCGACCGAGTGAACTATTGGGGCCAAATCGTCCATGCGGACTCGCTGGGGCGGTTGCTGATTCCATCGTTGCTACGAGAATCGGCGGCGATGCGAGGCGAAGTGGCGGTGATCGGCTATCTAGATCACCTAAACGTGTGGAATATGCAACGGTTCCGAGAACATCTGGAACAGGCGCCCTTCACGGATGAAGACGAACAAGCATTGAGCGATCTCGGGATTTAGCGAGTTTAAGTTTCGGATTTTAGATTGACCTGGCTGAGGTCTGAGTGAAGGGCGATTCGAGGGGTGAGTGTAATCAAGGATGAGAAACCCGAAGTCCAAAACCCAAAATCGAGAGTCATCCACCATCCGGTCATGCAGGCGGAGGTTTTGGAGTTTCTGAAGGTACGGCCGGATGGGGTTTACATTGACGCGACGCTCGGCGGCGGAGGACATGCGGAGGCGATTCTCAGGATTCTGGCGGTCGGCGACGGAAGGCTGCTGGGGATAGACCGCGACCCGGAGGCGGTGGAGCGGTCTCGGGGACGGCTGAAGGATTTTGGCGAGAGGCTGAGGGTGATGCAAGGAAATATGGCCGAGTTGGCGAGTCTGCACGAAGCGAGCGCCCTTGGGCCAGCCGACGGAATCCTGGCCGACCTGGGCGTAAGCTCGCTCCAGCTTGAAGAGGCGGCGCGCGGATTCAGCTTCAGCCGAGAGGGCCGGCTGGACATGCGGATGGGCAGGGAGGGCGTCACCGCTGAAGAGATGGTAAACCGCTTGCCGGAGCAAGATCTGGCCAACCTTATTTACCAGTTAGGGGAAGAGCGCCACTCGCGCGGTATTGCGCGAGCGATTGTGAAGGCCCGCCCGATTCGAACAACCACCGAACTGGCGCAGGTGGTGACGCGAGCGATCCCCTCCCGGGCGGGCCTCCACCACCTTCATCCGGCCACGCGAACCTTTCTGGCGCTTCGCCTGGCTGTGAACCATGAGCTCGAAAGCCTGGAGGCGTTTCTGCCGCAAGCCGTGGCGGCGCTTGGGCCGGGCGGACGGTTGGTAATCCTGACGTTCCACTCGCTCGAGGACCGGATTGCCAAGCGCGCTTTCCAGCAGTTTGCGCGCGACGGCCGAGCGAAGATTCTGACGCGACACGTTGTCCGTCCGAGCCAAGAAGAGATTCAACAGAATCCGCGCGCCCGAAGCGCGAAGCTGCGAGCTGTGGAAAAGCAAGGCTAAACACCGGGAGACTGAAGTTCCCACGCCGCCACCGAGTGGCGGCCGCTGTGGGGATGGATTTTGGACTCCCACGAGAGCGCGAATTCTGAGAGCAACCGATGGCAACCACCGCATCGTTCCCTTCAACCCGCCGGCGCCCTTACCACCCGCCGGCCGCAGGACGCGCCAGTTATCCTGAAATCTACTATCTGAAGAAAATTGATAACTCCCGCCTGCGCCGGCAAGTGGATCCGGAGAAGCGGCGCGAATGTTTCAGTCTGCTTGGGTTGAGCATCCTGGTTTTTCTCTTTGGCTTCCTGTACGCATGGCAGCACTTCCAGTGCGTGCGGTACGGCTATGAGATACAACAACTCCGATCAAAGGCCAAAGGGCTCGAAACCTGGAACCACCAACTGCGCCTGGAGCATGCTCGGCTGGCGGATCCGAAGCGGATTGAAGCCCTAGCGCGCAAGGATTTGGGCTTGGAACCGACCGGGCCGGAGCAAGTCATCCAGGTGGGCGGGACGAACCCGGTGGGGGCCGGACAATATTCAGAGTTTGCTCGAAACCTTCCAATGAAAATTCCCGGCGAATGAAACATGGCGGAGCTCAGGGCCCAGGCACACTCGCCAGCCGATTTCAAGCTCCAGACGGCGCGGCGGAGCCTGCTGCTGGCGGGTCTGATCGCGGCCTGGATGCTGGCCGTCGTGCTTCGCCTCTACGATCTCCAAGTCATTCAATACGTTCCTTTGGTCAAGCGCGCGGAGCGGGAGCAGGAGCGAACGGTCGAGATTGCCCCCGAGCGAGGGACCATCTACGACCGCAACCTGCACCCCCTCGCCATGAGTTTGCCCGCCAGCTCGATTTATGCGGTTCCCGACCAGTTAGGTGATCCCGAACTCGCGGCCAAACTTCTGGCGCCCATCCTGCAACTCGACGCCACCGACCTGGTCCGCGACTTCAAGGCTTACCACACGTTTTGCTGGATCAAGCGCAAGGTTTCCGCGGAAGAAGCGGCGCGCGTCCGCGCCTTGGGCCTGAAGGGGGTTTGTTTCGAGCAGGAAAGTAAACGGTTCTATCCCAAAGGCGAGCTGGCCGCGCAAGTGCTGGGTTACGTCGGCATGGACGACCGGGGTCTGGGCGGCATCGAGTACTCGATGGACTCCCAGATCCGAGGCCAGCCGGGGCGAATGCTGGTGGTGGATGACGCCCGGCACCAGTCCTTGGGCTCGACGGAATGGAAAGGTGAGCCGGGCAAGAACGTGGTGCTGACGATTGATGAAAATATCCAATACTTCGCCGAGCAGGCGCTCGACCGAGCGGTTAAGAAATTCCATGCCGCCGGCGGCACGGCGATCGTTGAGAACCCTTACACGGGCGCAATCCTGGCGATGGCCAACGCACCCACCTTTAACCCTAACGACTATGCGGCCAGTCCACCGCAGAACCGAATCAATCGCGCCGTGGCCTGGGTTTACGAGCCCGGTTCGACGTTCAAAGTGGTGACGGTTTCGTCGGCATTGCAGGCCGGGGTAGCAACGCCAACCGAACTGATTGATTGCCAGATGGGCCGGATGCTCCTGGGTGGGCGAATTATCCATGACGACGAGGGGACGATTCCCCACGAGCGGGCGGGGCCGCTCACTCTAAGCCAGGTCATCGCCTACTCGAGCGACGTGGGAGCCGCCAAGGTGGCGTTGAGACTCGGCCAGACCCGCTTTTACGATGCCATCCTGAGATTCGGCTTAGATGCGAAAACGAATGTGGGGCTCCCCGGAGAAGATCAAGGGCTATTAGAGCCGCCCAACCGATGGTCCGGGGTCAAGATCGGCGAGATTGCGTTTGGTCAGGGCATCGGGGTCACGCCGCTCCAGATGGCGGACGTTTTTTCCGCCATTGCCAACGGTGGGATTCTCATCCAGCCGCGAATCGTGCGCGAAACCTTTCGGGGCGATGAGCATGAGTCCTCAGCGCCGTCATCTGGACGCCGAGTGATCAGCGAGAAGACGGCAGAGCAAATGAAGCGGATGCTGGTCGGCGTGGTGGAGTTTGGGACCGGCATCAACGCCCAACTGAACGGTTACACGTCGGCGGGCAAGACGGGCACCGCTGAAAAGGTGAACGCGTTTGGGCGGTATTCACATCGGCAATACGTCGCTTCTTTTATCGGTTTTGCGCCGGTCGAAAAACCGGCAATAACCATTCTGGTGGTTGTTGACACTCCGGTTGGCGCAATCTACGGGGCAGAAGTGGCAGCTCCGGCGTTCAGGTCCATCGCAGAGCAGACTCTCAATTACCTCGATGTTCCGCAAGACCATCCTACCCGATGGCTTCAGGCCGATTCCCACCTCTACGCCGCGAGGTCCCGCCAGAAACGGGGCGACGCGGCGACAAACTCTTCTCTCGATCCTGAACTCGCCGGGGCTGCCACTTTGTCTTTTCAAGGGGTCTCTGTTTCAAAGGTCCCGCCCGCCTCCGGGAGTACGGCGGCAGTGAATGAAGGGCCAACGGTCACCGTGCCTGATTTCACGTCACTCCCGGCGCGCACGGCGATCGAGGAGTGCCAGAAGTCGGGTCTCGACATGGAGATGTTCGGCACGGGCCTGGCGGTTAAACAGAGCTTGCCTCCCGGATCGCAAGCCGCTCGTGGAACCAAGGTGAGGGTCCTCTTCGCGCGGTGAGCGGTAAACCGTGTGTCACCGCCGCGTCGAGCGGGTTTAATGAGGGGGGGAGGAATGGCCCGATGTTATAATGCGAGAGAGGAATGAAATTAGGCGAGGTCCTCGCAAATGTTTCCCGTCTCCCTTCGGGCGTTGCCG
>JAKAWO010000143.1 GCA_021827255.1 Acidobacteriota bacterium
ACTCTCCGGGGAGCCAACGCCATCCTGGCTCTGCGCTGCGCTTACCTCAACGGCCGCTTTGAGAATTACTGGAACAACCGCCGGACACCTATGGCCGCTTAACTCCCACTTCTATGTCGCACACCCAACCTCTTGCTCCTCCCAGTCCCGCAGCCGCCGCCAGCAGGTCGAGGGTGACGGAAACTCCTCGGGCAAATGCTGCCAGCGAGCCCCGCTACGCAGCATCCACAAGATGCCTTCCAGCACCTTGCGGTCATTCGCCGGAGGCCGACCGCCACGCGGTCGAGGCAGTCGTTGGGGGAGCAAGGGCCGGATCTTTTCCCACTGGGCGTCGGTCAGTAACCGACCGTATCGCGCCATCGGCCCTCCTCCTGGCGCAGTTGACGTTCGCGATCCACCTCCCCGAGAAAATAACTGCCCTAGATTCACCCCGTCGTACAGGGTTTTGAAATGACTTCTAGAAATCTTGAAGTGCAGAACCTGGTGTAAATGAGTCAAGTTTTATGCTGCCAGTTGCGCGGCCGTCACGCATGCGTCGACCTCCCGTTGGAGTTGGTTAAAGCAGCGGCGAAGTGGGCCCGTCGTGGCGGGGAGAGAAGGCAGCACTTGGGCGAGGCCAGGGCGAAGGATGCGATTGTACGTGCGGGTAAAAAACAGCGCGGCTCGCAGGCCCAATTCGGTAACCCGGTAGCGATGCGTTTGGGGAATGCGTTGAATCATCCCGTGCAGGCGAAGTCGTCGCAACTGGTAAGTCATGCGTCCCGGGGTGAGTTGTTCAGGACGCTGGCCCAGCAGCGGGGCCAGATGCTCGCGCAGCTCCCGGTTCGAGAAGCCGGCGGGCAGCAAGGGAAACAACAACAAGGCGTTCCACAGAGATTGGACTTTCGGGTCGGCGAAGCGCAGGGCCGAAGCGCGTTGTGTCTCGACCTGCCGGGGGCGGTTAATTTGCTGGAAGGCCTCTTCGGCCAGGATACAGTCGTGGCTGATCTTCTCGACTTCCAGCAATCGTCGGTTCGCTTGGAAGCCGATCTGGCGCAAGCGCGGCAGGTTGTGAACTCGCTTGCCGATATAGAAATCGCGGGCGTTATTGATGGGGGTCTCGGTTCTCAGGGCGCGGCCTTCTTTGTGGTACTGCTTGATGCGGGTCCCTTTGTAGTCCACGTGCAGCGAGGGAACCACGCCGTCGGTGATGACCCGGGTGCGGAACAGCCCGGGGGTGCTTTTCGTAACCCAGCGATCGAAGATCAGTTGCACTGGTTTGGGCCGGCCGATGTCCAGGTTTTCCCGAATCACTTCTTCAAAGAAGATGCGGCCCGTCACGGGCCGGTCGAGAACCTGAGTGAGGGAGAGTTCGATCTGAAGGATGGAAAGGTCGTAACGGTATCCGGCTTGGCGGTCGCGGGCCGAGAAAGGGTGAGGGAGGAGACGGAGCCACTTGCGCAAGAGCGCCTCGATCTTGGCGGCGGACAGCCCGTCCGAGATCGCTTGGAGCCGCCGAGGATCGGGGCAGGAGAGAATCCCGTTGTCGAGGGCTTGGTAGGCGATGCCGCGCTGTTCGAGTTGGCGCTTCACATACTCGTGCCCGTTCAGGCAGAGCTTGGCGTTGTAGGGAAAGTACGAACAGAACTTGAGAAAGAAGGGGCCGAAGTCGCGGTCCACGCAGTAGAAGTAATAATGATTCACCAGCGCCGTGGACTTCACGATCCAGGCGTAGGTCTTTCCGGTGCGGGAATTACGGCGCCGCTCGGTGCGATAGATCGTACACTTCTCCTGCGCCTTGCCGATGAAGACCACGCCTTCCGGTTTCGAGTAACCCGCCCGGAATCGGGCTGCCACTTCATCCTTGCGCTGCCCTTTATCGAACCAGACCAGGGGAACAGCGCGATCGCGAGCGAAGTTTTCAATGGCGGCGACAAACTGCCGGGTAATGGGTTCGACCATCCGCGTGGAAGGCACAGGATGACCGCGGTGCCGGCGGATGAACCCCAGCGCCCCCTCGACGATCTGCAGCCGGGGAACATAGACGTTCAGGTACATCCGGTCAATCCCTTCGACTTCGAGAGTGACGTGCTGATTGAGAATCTCGGCCACGCTGTGTGGTATGGTCATGATCGGCTCCGTTTGTTGGCTGGCCCTTGAGGCCCACCGACCGCTTCGGCGGTCTCATCAACGGAGGTGCATATCACTTCCGTCTTACGTCCACAAGCGGAGCCATCACGTTCTTACATGCTCGTCGGGCTGGGGCGCAGCCCCGTTAGTGATGCTGGCGCACGCTTTCTTGAATTTGGAAAGCCGGCGCAGCAAAAAACACTTCTGGGTGGACCCTGCCACCGACACGACGTGAAATCCACCGCGCGCTGTTCACCTGGACCGGGTATTGTCC
Organism: Acidobacteriota bacterium; assembly: GCA_021827255.1. Lineage (GTDB taxonomy): Bacteria > Acidobacteriota > Terriglobia > UBA7540 > UBA7540 > JAKCCV01. The sequence goes on from JAKAWO010000143.1 coordinate 2,384, forward strand.
GTACTGTGGCAGCAAGATTCAGAGAAGAACCATGCCTCCTTGACTTAACGTAGTAGTACTAGGACGCGCGGCTCTTCTGGCTGTGGGGCAAGCCTCCCTGCGGGAAATTTTCAGTGCGGAAGGCCGCGCTGATAGCAGGATATGATAAAGGCTCTAACCCTATGCGGGCGGCAAAATTGACACTCACCTCCGAGCTGATGTATCTCAAAGGGGTTGGTCCGGCGCGCGCCGAGCGGCTCGCTGCGCGCGGACTAAGAACAATTGAAGATCTCCTCTATTATGCCCCTTTCCGATATGAAGACCGAACCCGCCTCACCGCTGTCCGCGAATTATTGGCCGGTCAAACGGCGACGATCCTGGTTCGGGTGCTGACGGCGGGCCTCACCCGTACCCGAAAGGGTCTTTACATCTACGACCTGGCTGCCGTGGACGCTAGCCGGCCCGGCCAACAAGGAATGATCCGCTGTAAATGGTTTAACGCCGTTTACTTGGACCGCAGCAAAATCTTCCGGCCCGGGCAGCGCGTTTTTTTCTACGGCAAAGCCGAGCGCGACCCCTTCGGCGCCGGCAATCTGCAAATGATCCAGCCGCAATTTGAAATCCTGCCGGACGATGAAGCCAGCCAGCCGGATTCGCTCGAAGTGGGCCGCGTGGTGCCGATCTATGAGGCGGTCGGCAAAATCGGGACGCGAGTTCTGCGTCGTCTGGTGTGGACGGCCCTCCGCTTGGCCGGCGACGACATTCCTGACCCGCTGCCGGCTTCGGTGCGGACTAAAAACCGCCTGGTGGATTGCGCCGCTGCCCTCCGGCTGACCCATTTCCCCGATCCGCATCAGCCGATCGAAGACGTGGCGCGATTTCGGGCGCCCGCGCAGGTGCGGCTGATCTTTGAAGAATTTTTCCACCTGGGGGCAAGACTGGCGCTGAAGCGGCGGCAGGCCAAGACGAAACCCGGCATCGCGTTCGCCGTCACCGAGGAAGTCCGCGAGGCGGTCAAAAAAATTCTCCCCTTCCATCCAACCGCGGCCCAGAAGCGCGTGCTGAAGGAAATCGTGGACGACATGCGCTCCCCCCGGCCGATGAACCGCCTTCTGCAGGGGGACGTAGGCTCCGGCAAAACGATTGTGGCGTTCCAAGCGGCGATTCTGGCCCTGGTCAACCGGGCGCAAGTGGCGTTGATGGCGCCCACGGAAATCCTGGCCACGCAGCATTACCTGTTTGTGAAACAACTCCTTGCGCCGCTCCCCTTCACGGCTGACTTATTGATCAGCGGCCGCAAGCCATCGGAAAAACGTGATTTGAAACGGCGCCTGGCCAGCGGTGAACTACACTTGGTCGTGGGCACGCACGCCTTGATCGAAAGCGGCGTGGAGTTCGCCAAGCTGGGCTTGGTGATTGTGGACGAGCAGCACCGCTTCGGGGTGATGGAGCGTTTCCAATTGATCCGTAAAGGACCGTCACCCGACGTGCTGGTGATGACGGCCACGCCGATCCCTCGCACGCTGGCGCTCACGCTCTACGGCGATCTTGATTTCTCCGTAATTGACCAGTTGCCGCCGAACCGCTCGCCCATTGAGACGCGGCGGCTAAGCGAGGCCGACCGACCCGCCGCCTTTGAGATGATCCGCGCCAAAATCCGCCAGGGCGAGCAGGCTTACGTGGTCTATCCCGTCATTGAAGAGTCCCGCCAGTCCGACCTCCGCCCTGCTGTCAAAATGTATGAACATCTGGCGGCCAACGTGTTTCCGGAGTTCCGGGTCGGCCTTCTGCACGGCCGCCTGGCGAGCGCGGAAAAAGAAGACGTGATGCTGCGGTTCAAACGCGGCGAGTTGCAGATTCTGGTTTCCACGACGGTGGTGGAAGTGGGCGTGGACGTTCCGAACGCCACCGTGATGCTCATCGAGCACGCCGACCGCTTTGGTTTGGCTCAGCTCCATCAGCTTCGCGGGCGGATTGGGCGCGGTCGGAAGAAATCGCTTTGCCTCCTCTCGGCCGGGGAAGCGCCAAACGAGATCGCCGAAGAGCGCCTGCGCACGATGGCTGAAACCACGGATGGCTTCCGCATCGCCGAAATTGACCTCAAGCTGCGCGGCCCCGGCGAATTTTTCGGCACGCGGCAGTCCGGCATTCCCGCGTTCCGGATCGGCAATCTGCTCCGCGATCAGGAAATCCTGGAGTGGGCCAAGCGCGAAGCGGCAGAATTCATCGAGCATCCGGGCTCGCCCGAAGAGATGGACGCTTACCTCGGCGTTTTGAGGAACGAGTGGCCGCGCCGTTACGGCCTGGCGCACGTGGCATGAGAGAGTTGGGCCATTGGTCCGTCGTATATACAGGCCCAGGCTGCCTTGCCCGCCCAAAGCGGCAAAGGTGCGGGCGTGAATCCCCGGAGCGGGTTGCTCTCCTTTGGCGCTTGTGGTAACAATCTGCCATGCGGCTGAGCGGAGCCCCTGTGGCTCTCCCCGGGTCACGTCGCCGCGCCGAGGCCAGATGTCACTTTTCGACAACGCCTTATCCGTCACGCAAGAAGATCTGACCATCGAGCTGCGGTCGCGGCTCCGCCTGTCATGGGCTGAGTTCGTCCTGAACCCGCGCCGACTGCGCGGCAGTGATTTTCTGATGCGGTGGTCGCAAGGACAGTGGAGCGAGGAAAGGCTCGTCCAGGCCGTAAACGACACTGGGACGTATTTTGCCTTGCCCTACGGGCCGAGCGGCACAGCGCCTAACGGCGATGTGAGGGAATTCGAGTTATACTTCGAGCGGTTGGAGAAAGCCGGCCTCGGAAAGCTGCAGCGCCCCGATCTGCTCATCTTTTCGGCGAAAGACGAGCGGATCATCGGTGAAATTGTCCGATCCTTGGGCGGGAAAGAGGAACTTCCTTTTACTTCCGAGGACGAACGCCGGATGAAGTCGCTGCTGCAAAAAGCATTCCTCGCCATCGAGTGCGAGAACAGCTTGTGGAAGGCCAGGGCGATGCCCGATTTCGGCTCGGCGCTGGCTCCTCAGCGCAGGCTCGGAGGCAAATTCGGGCTCAAGAAGTCCGCCGTGGTCCCGACAGTTATAATTAAAGAGGAAGACCGTTCGCCGTTGCAGTGCTGGCAGAAGGAATATCGGATTCCGGTTCACGTTTGGCACGTGTTTTACGATATGGCCGTCGGCATCTCTTTACGGGAGGCTGACCGACTTATTGCCGAGGGGCTCATAGAACCAACGGAGCAGGTCTTTCAGGCCCCAGGTGGCGCGACGACAAAGAAGGTGATTTACAAAATCTATTATCAGTACGCCCATCCACTTGGGACGGCCACGTCGGAGCCAACGCTGGTGGCTGACTACATCGCGGACAAAAACGGGCATATCCTGCTCTACGTGCGCTTCCAGGGCGGATCGCTGAAAATCGCCGAAGAGGCGGTTGCTGTGCTGAGTCGTGTGTCGGTGGGTGAGTAGATGCGCCGGCCCGAGGAATCCGCACCCCAGTCTCTCCCTAAGTCGGGGCCGGAGCGGGAACGCCTACGTGAGAAGGGTCAGTTTTGGACGCCCGACTGGATCGCGGAGGCGATGGTGACGTACGCCATCGGAGGCGGCTGCGGTGCTATTTTCGATCCGGCAGTGGGAGCCGGCGGCGCGTTCTTCCGCGCTGCGAAGGCTGTAGCCGGGAGAAGAGGCTTCGTGCCGCGACTGGCGGGCTTTGAGATGGACCCCGAAGCTCTGCAGCAGGCGCGCGAATGCGGCCTGGGCGATGGCGACCTTGGCCACGTCGAGCTCCGCGACTTCGTTCTCGATCCGCCGTCGGGACCTTTCGGTGCCGTAATAGCAAATCCGCCATATATCCGGCATCACCGTGTTCCACCGGATAGAAAGGCGCGCATAAGGGCCTTCGGCGCGCGTTTATTGGGGCGGCCCCTCGACGGGCGGGCCGGTCTCCACGTTTACTTTTTGCTCCGTGCGCTGCAATTGCTCGACAAGAGGGGGCCTCTTGCTTTCATCATGCCAGCGGACACGTGCGAGGGCGTGTTTTCGCCGCAACTATGGCGGTGGATTACTTCAAGGTACAGGCTCGACGCTGTGATTACCTTCGCTCCATGGGCGGCTCCTTTCCCGGCGGTCGATACCAATGCCCTCATCTTCATGATCGAGAACTCGCCGCCGCGTGAAACGCTGACCTGGGTGAGGTGCCTTGAGGCCGGAACGCCTCACGTGAGTGCGCTCGTGGAAAATGGATTTGAGCGGTGCGGATGGAGCGCGCTCAGTGTGGTCAAGCGCGGGTTGCAAGAGGCCCTTTCCACCGGGCTTTCGCGTGAGCCGAATGGGGGGCAGGCTGACAGTCTGTTCAGATTGGGCAACTTCGCGCGTGTCATGCGCGGAATCGCTACTGGTGCGAATGGCTTTTTCTTTCTGACGCGCAGGCGGGCAATGGATCTGGGGATTCCCAGTGAATTCCTGATCTCCGCCATCGGACGTACGCGTGACGTCGCGGGAGATGAAGTTGTGGACCAGACGCTCCTCGACTTGGAGTGTCGGGGAAGGCCAAATCTGCTGCTCTCCCTCGGCGCGCGTCCTGAGGTTACGCTACCACGGGCGGTCAGGACATACTTGCGGGAGGGAGAGCGGGCGGGCTTACACCTCCGACCGCTGATTTCGGGTCGGAACCCATGGTACCGCATGGAGTCCCGCGCGCGGCCGCCATTTCTCTTTACTTACCTCGGGCGCCGGGATTGCAGGTTCATCCGTAACACCGCCGGGTTCGTTCCCCTGACCTGCTTCCTATGTGTGTATCCTCTCGACCACTCGCCGGACTTCACCGAAAGGCTGTGGATTGCTTTAAAGCATCCGCGAACTGTCTCGAACCTGGCGATTGTTGGAAAGTCTTACGGCGGGGGAGCCATCAAAGTGGAACCGCGCGCGCTCGAGAGCCTTGTTCTCCCGACCTCTGTGTTGCAATCCGTGGGATTGGAGCTGCCACGCAGCATGAACCAAATGCGACTTCTCTGACTGACGGCCCCAAGCCCTCATCGAGCGATCCAAACGCATGCCACAAGTTCAGGTCTAATGATGGATTAGCACCATCGCTCAATCCCTCAATCGCCATTGGAACGATGCGCATTATTGCCGGGACATATCGCGGGCGGAGGCTGAAGACGCTGAAGGGCGGGCATCTACGGCCGACCTCCGACCAATTGCGCGAGACGCTGTTTGACGTGCTGGGGC
>JAKAWO010000144.1 GCA_021827255.1 Acidobacteriota bacterium
ATCAAAGCGGCAGGCGTCCACGCCGCGTCCAATCGGCTCGGTGGTGATGACGTGGCCGTTGTTGGCGTTCATGATGACCATCAATTGGTTGTGGCAGCCGATGAACAGGCGGCGCGTTTTGGGGTCCATGGCGAGGCCCGAAGGATGCTCACCCGGGGCGAGCGGCCAGCGGCGCAGGATCTTGAGCGAATGCGTGTCAATCTCCAACTCCTCGCTCTTGTCTTCCAGATTGTTGTAGATGTGCCCTTCGCCGTCGGCGACGGCAAACTCCGGGCGGCCGCCGAGATCAATCGTCCCCACCACTTTGCCCGTCGCGGCGTCAATGGCCGTGGAACTGTCGCTTCGCCCATTGAAGGTGAACACGCGCTTGCTCGCAGGGTCATAGACGATGCAGTCAGGGCCTTGGCCGGTGGTTTTTGTGGTCCCGATGGTCTGGAGGGTTTTCAGGTTGAAGATGGTCACTTGGTTCGCGCCGCCGTCGCTGGTAAAGCCGCGATTGAGTTCAGGGGCGAGCGCGATGCCGTGGACGCCTTGGGTATCCGGGATATCGCCGATGACTTTGTACGTCCGGGTGTCCACGACCATGACATGAGTACCGCGGGAGATAAACAGCCGGTGATGAGCGCCGTCGTATTTGAGATAGTCCCAGAAGCCTTCGCCGCCCAGGACAACCTTCTTGATCAGATGGTAGTGAATCGCAGCCCGCGCGGACGCGGTCGAAAGGGCGCCAAGTACGATTAAAAAGCCGCAGAGGATCCGCAGGGCATTTTTCATTACTCATCTCCTAGGTCGTGGAATGAGAGTCTCTGAAGCAGATCACGCGCTTACGCTGGCCTAGACGTTCAGCAGCAGGAATCGGTTACAACAAAGAGGGGAGCAACAGAGTACGTCAACCGCGCGGCGCCGGCTCGACGACGACCGCCGTGCCGTAGCACAGGACTTCCGTCGCCGATTCTCGGCTGACAACCTCATCGGCATCATAGGAAACGCCGATAACAGCGTTCGCTCCCAACTGCGTGGCATGCTCGATCATCTGGTCGTAGGCCTGGCTGCGTGCCTGCTCGCACATCTCCATGTACGCGCCGATTCTCCCGCCCAGGATGCCTTTCAGCCCGCCCAGAATGCCCTGGGCAATCGTCGGCGAGCGGACAATGATCCCCCGCACAATGCCCTTATATTCTTTGACCCGGTATCCCTGGATATCGAATGTGGTTGTCACAATCATACGAGCTTCCCCTCGCGACTGAAAAATGCCGGCACCGATCAGCCTAAGCGGTGGTGAGTATAGCACTTCTCGCTGGGCCTCGCCGGGCCTTGTGTACCTTGCCGCGAAGAGGCCATTTTGCCGACGCACGCTTGCCACGGAGATTCGTCCGGTTTCCGGCTAAGCGCAGCATCAACCTGACCAATTCCCGGTGAACTGGAATCAGCTCCGGAGAGTAGCGGCGCAGCATCGCGGCATGCCGTTCAAGTGTTTCCCAATCGCCGCGCGGGACCGGTCCGGTCAGCGCCTTCTTGCCGCCCCAATCGGCAAAGTTCCTCGCCGTCTCCGTCACAAACTGCGACAGCATCGGCCGGATCATGCGGGCGGGAACGCCGGCGCGCCTGAGCAATCTTTCGGATTGGTCCATCAGGGTTACCGTGGTGGGGCATACTAGAAAAGCTGAAAGGTGGTAGAGCGCCTTGCGGTCGGCCGGAATGCGGAACGACTTTCCGCCCAGTCGCTTGACCCAATCCTCCGCCAGAGCTCGGGCTTTGCGATCGCCGTCCACACTCCAGTAACAACCTCTCAAGCTGCGCGCGCCCGTTGAGGGACTCGGAATGGTTTGGAACGGATGGAGCGAGCCGACCGCCGCCCCGCGCTGGCGGAAAGGCTCAAGCACGGCGAGACCCAGCGACCCGCAGGTGTGCAGCACCACGCGGCCTGACCAGTCCTCCCGCTGCCGCGCGAGCGCGCGCGCCACGGTCCTTACAACGCTATCCGAAACCGTCAACACAATGACCGCGCCGGAGCCAATTTCTGAGTCGCTGAGTCTGACCGCGTGTCCACCGCCAATGAATCCGGCCGCGCGCCGCGCCCGCCGGAGATTGCGCCCCGCGATCGCGTCCACGGGGACGCTCGCCCCGCGCAAAGCCTTTCCCATGGCTTGCCCCAGCCGGCCTGGGCCGATGATGGTCACGCCTCTCGTCTGAGCCTTCGCAGCGTCGCGCCTTCTCATCTTCAGCTCTCATCGCCTGCGAACCCGCCCGGGGTGTCGCGCATCCTATTCACCTGGGAGGAAAGGGAGCAAAAGAAGCGTGGGCGACTTGTTAGCCAGAGTGTTTATTCTTCTCTTCTTTCTGTTCTATGTCGCCGTGGCGATAGGGATCTTGCTTTCCATGCCCCGCCGATGGATCAAGCCAGCCCTCCGAAGACTTTTCCGGGCCCGGCGCCCCCGTCAAGCCCTTCGCTCCACCCAGCGGTCGAACGCTGGTTCGTAGGGGCGGCGAGTTACCGTCTCTGTCCGCCCTCGAGGGCGGGCCAGTTCCGCGTGGGCCGTCAAGCCCGAGCCTTGGCGCTGGCCACAGGTTGGAACCCGATTTTCTTTTCTCGCAGCTCTTTCAATCGGTCGCGTAGCTTCGCGGCCCGCTCGAACTCAAACTGGCGCGCCGCTTCCCGCATTTTCACCTCCAACGAGGCGATCACCTCATCTAACCGATCCTCTGAGGCAATTTCGTCCGGCTCAACCTCGGCCGGCACCGTCGCATAATCCGCTTCGACCATCGCGGCGAGCGCCATCTCCACCGGCTTGACGATGGTTTCCGGGGTGATGCCGTGCTCCAGGTTGTAAGCGACTTGCTTCGCGCGGCGGCGGCCGGTTTCCGACATGGCCTGGCGCATGGATTCGGTGATAACGTCCGCGTAGAGAATCGCTTTGCCACGAAGGTGGCGCGACGCCCGGCCCATCGTCTGGATCAGCGCCGGCGCCGATCGCAAATAGCCTTCCTTATCGGCGTCCAGAATCGCCACCAGGGAAACTTCCGGCAAATCGAGGCCCTCTCGCAGCAAGTTGATGCCAATCAGCACGTCAAACTCACCGCGCCGCAAATCGCGCAGGATTTTTACTCGATCCAGCGTCTCGATTTCCGAGTGCAGGTAGCGGCAGCGCACGGCCACTTCGGAATAATACTCCGCCAGGTCCTCGGCCATGCGTTTGGTCAGCGTCGTCACGAGCACGCGCTCGTCGGCTTCAGCGCGGGCGCGAATCTCCGCCAGCAGATCGTCAATCTGGTTGCGCGTGGAACGCACTTCGACTTCCGGGTCCACCAGGCCGGTCGGCCGGATAATTTGCTCGACCACCTCGCCGCCCGATTTGGTCAACTCATACGGGCCGGGTGTCGCGGAAACACAAACAACCTGGCTGACCCGGTGTTCGAACTCCTCAAACGTGAGCGGCCGGTTGTCGAGCGCCGACGGAAGCCGGAAGCCGTAGTCCACCAGCGTTTGCTTCCGGGAGCGGTCGCCGTGGTACATCCCGTGAAGCTGGGGAATCGTCTGGTGACTCTCGTCAATAAAGATCAGCGCATCCTGCGGCAGATAGTCGAGCAGCGTCGGCGGCGGCTCGCCCGGCAGCCGCCCGGAAAAATGCCGGGAGTAATTCTCGATCCCGTGGCAGTAACCCATCTCTTTCATCATCTCAACGTCGAACTTGGTCCGCTGGTCGAGCCGCTGCGCTTCCACGAGCTTCGCTTGCTTCTCCAGTTCGCCCCGCCACCACTCCAACTCACCCAGAATCCGTTCGATCGCCACTTCGCGCTGCTCGCGCGGCATGACGTAGTGGGTTCGGGGATAAATCGGCAGCCGCGTCAGCGTCTGCTTCACCTGCCCGAGCAGCGGATCAATCTGCGCCAGCTTCTCGACTTCATCCCCCCACATCTCAATCCGATAGGCGTTGTCTTCGTAAGTCGGATAGATTTCGATTACGTCGCCTCGCACCCGAAACGTCCCCCGCCGAAAATCGAGGTCGTTCCGTTCGTATTGAATCTCCACCAGGCGCCGCAGCAAATCATGCCGCGTGACTTTTTGGCCTTTCTCGATCAGCACCAGCATTCCATAGTAGGCTTCCGGCGATCCCAAACCATAGATGCAGCTCACGCTGGCGACGATCAGGCAGTCGCGCCGCTCGAACAGCGAGCGCGTCGCCGACATCCGCAGCCTGTCCAGATCGTCGTTGATCGTCGCTTCCTTCTCGATATAAATGTCGCCGGCGGGAAGATACGCCTCGGGCTGGTAGTAATCGTAGTAGCTGACGAAGTATTCGACCGCGTTTTGGGGGAAAAAGCCGCGGAACTCGCTGTAAAGCTGGGCTGCCAGCGTTTTGTTGTGCGCCAGCACCAGCGTCGGCCGGTTGATCTGCTCGACCACCTTCGCCATCGTGAACGTCTTTCCTGAACCGGTCACGCCCAGCAGCACTTGGTGGGGGCGCCCGTCTTCTACGCCCCGCACCAGTTGCCGGATGGCAGAGGCCTGATCGCCTCGCGGCTGGTAATCGGAAACCAGTTTGAAGTCCATGATTTCTACGCGCCTTGGCGCCGGAAGCCTGAATAACCATTATATCGCCTTTGGCGCGATTGCCCTCCCTGGAGCGCGGCCGAGTTGAGCGGCGCGGGAGCGGATTGAGCGTAGCGCGAATCAGGCGCTCAATCCTCCACAAAAGCCATTACGCCGCTCCATCTCGATTCTTGGGAGTTGCAGCACCCTTGATAGCTTTTTGTGTTAACCTCAGCCTCCTGGATTTTGAAAATGGGCGCTCATTTTTCGACCTCTGGGGAGATGGCGGGTCCTCTGCCTGAACGAATGGCTCGACGTGGTTTTGTCAAAAAATTTGCTAGCACGGCTACTCTCGCGTCAATCGCGGCGGCGCTTTCGGCAGGCTCAGCCAGCGCCCAGCAGCCTTGGATGAACAAATCGCTCTCAGCCGAGCAGCGTGCGCATCGGTTGCTCCGCGCGATGACGCTGCACGACAAAATTGCCTTGGTGCACGGCGTCCGACGCAAGGCTTATCCTTTCAAGGGATACGCCGGCTACGTCCCGCCGAACCCACGGCTGCGCATTCCGGCGCTCCGACTGGCTGACGGTCGAACTGGGGTTGGGAACGGCGCCAAGGACGTCACTTTGTTGCCAGCTCCTCTCGCGGCGGCCGCCAGTTGGGATACGGCTTTGATGAACGCTTATGGACGAGTTCTGGGCCGGGAAGAGTGGGAAAAAGGAACGAACGTGTTCCTGGGGCCGACCATTGACATCGCCCGCGTTCCCGAGTGGGGGCGGGCATTTGAAACCTATGGCGAAGACCCCTACCTCAACGCGCAGATGGCCGTCGCGGAGATCCGAGGCGTTCAAAGTCAAGGGCCCATCGCCAACGCCAACATGTATCTGACGATGAACCAGGAGACCGAACGGTTTAGGGCTAACTCCGTTGTGGACAAGCGAACGCTTCAGGAAATCTATTTGCCGCCCTTCCGAGCTGCCATCGAGCGAGGGGACGTCGGCACCATCATGTGCGCCTACGTTCAAACGAATGGCGCTTATTCCTGCCAGAACCCGCGCCTGCTTCAAGGGTTTCTGCGGAGCGAATTAGCCTTCCAGGGATGGGTCTTGAGCGATTGGGGCGCCACCCATTCAACCCTCGCCGCCGCCCGAGCGGGGCTGGACCAGGAAATGCCCGGCGGCCGTTACTATGGCGCGCCTTTGGAGAAAGCCGTGGAGGATGGCCAGGTGAGCATGGTTGTCTTGAACCAGCATGTCCTGCGAATTCTGGTCACGATGTTTCGCCATGGGTTGTTTGACCGGCGGCAGCAGGGCAACTGGCAGACAAACGCGCTCAGCCGCTCGCACGACCTGTTCGCGCGAAAAGTCGCCGCGCAGGGAACGGTGCTCCTGAAAAATAAAGATAACATCCTCCCGCTTTCCCTCGGCGGCTCGATCGCCGTCGTCGGCGCGGACGGCGGCGCAACGCCCGTGGTAGAAGGAGGCGGCAGCTCGTATGTTGTTCCGCCTTACGTGGTGAGCCCGCTCGAAGGCATCCGGCGGCGAGCTGGCAAAGCTACGCACTTCCGTTACACCGATGGCAGCAATTTGGCGCAGGCGGCCAGGATCGCGGGAGCTGTTCAGACGGTCATCGTTTTCGCCGACGCTCCGGAGAGCGAGGGCGCGGATCGGCCTAATCTCGATCTTCCGGGCGATCAGGACCAACTGATCTCCGCCGTCGCTGCCGCCAACCCGAACACGGTTGTGGTTTTGAACACCGGCGGAGCGGTGCTGATGCCTTGGCTCCGCCAAGTCCGCGCCGTGGTTGAGGCCTGGTATCCAGGGCAGGAAGACGGCAACGCGATCGCTGGAGTGCTCTTTGGCGACGTGGATCCTTCCGGCAAACTGCCCCTCACGTTCCCGCCTACTGAAGCGGAAGTTCCCACTGCAACGCCACAACAGTGGCCGGGCGTCAACGGGAGGTCAATTTTCAGCGAAAAGCTTGAGGTGGGCTACCGCTGGTATGATGCTCGGCACATCCGTCCGTTGTTCCCGTTCGGGTACGGCTTGTCGTACACCAGCTTTCGGCTGAGTCACCTGCGCATCATACCGAACCAACTGAGGAGCTCAAGCGAATGGGCAAGCGACCCGCGCTCTGTGGTGGCCAGGCTTGATGTGACCAACACTGGCCATCGGGCCGGAGCGGAAGTTGTCCAAGCTTACGTGGCCCAGCCAGCCGCGAACGGCGAGCCGCCGCGGCAGTTGGCCGCTTTTGCGAAAGTGTGGCTGAACCCCGGAGAGACCCGGCTAGTGAAGCTCAATCTAAATTGCAGGGCATTTTCCTACTACGACGCCGCAACGAATCATTGGATTTCTCCGCCCGGCCAATACCGCATCCTTATCGGGACGTCTTCGCGCGATCTTCCCTTGGAAAGCGAGATCCTGGTCGAGCCGCGTCGTTAGTCTGCCTCGAACCATCACTGGCCCGCCGAATCCCCGACCTTTAGCCGCCCCGGGACTTACCATCCCTCGCTTCCTCTCCTTACTTAAGGACTTCAGTTCTGCAGGGGGATACGATGTACCAGGGCTATGCCAGCGTTCTGCTTGCATTGACACCTGCGCGGCCGTCTGGTAGATTCAATTTCTGTGGGAACATCTCCAAACCAATAGGCCACGGCGAGGGAAGGGATCTTCGTTGGCTTTGGCGTTCGCGCTGGGGATGAGCAGTTGTGCCGTCCGGCAAGTCAGCCATATCCCGCCGCCTCAAATATCAGCTCCCGCCCTGACCGCCTCCGCCGCAGATTTGGTCAAGGACTTGAATGGCTGGAGCGCCAAGGTTGACACGCTCGAAGGGGTGGTTCGGTTCCATACCTCGGCAACGTTCAAACGCGCCGGCATCACGAAGGAGTATCATGTCATCCGCGGCTACATCCTGCTGAAAAAGCCTTCGATGATCCGGATACAAGGCCAAGCGCCGGTGGTTCGGACCGAAATCTTTGACATGGTTTCGGACGGACGTCAGTTTCGCCTCTCGATTCCGCC
>JAKAWO010000145.1 GCA_021827255.1 Acidobacteriota bacterium
CGGCGCGGAAGTGAGCCGCGCGCTGGCGAATTGACCACCGCCCCCGCAAACAGGGCTCGCCCTGCTCCGCAAAAGCCATTTCGCCGATCAATCTCGATTCTTGGGTCGCGGCGTCGTCTTGACCGCACCCGGCCCCATGCCCTAAACTCAACCATCGTCGGGCTGAAGGCTTTTTCCCAGCGGCCCGAGCCCTGGCGGGGTAGCTCAGTGGTAGAGCGAGGGTCTCATAATCCCTAGGTCGGGAGTTCGATCCTCCCCCCCGCTACCATCTTTCGCTTAGTCCAACCGCGTGGCTGGGGTGACGGGGATTTATCCGTCGCGGGCCTGCCAGGCATGGCGATTCGCGCCGCCTGCGGCACAATCCGCTCTTCCGCGGCTAGAGGAAGGCCGCGTGGACATCAGCCGCGCCCCAAGCTTCCCGCGCGCGCCGCGTCACCAGGAGCAACCCGCCCCAAGCAATCCACTCCGCCAAGTTTGCCGGCCGCAGGGCCGCGCCGTTCGCCCGGTCGGAGAGCGCGCAGGGCATTTGCGCGCCCCTGGCTCGCATCGGGGACCACCCTCAGAACGTCAATCGCCTAGGCTATAATCGCCACGGAACTGGTTCCAATTGGACAAATGGGACGTTTGGGACATTTTTCATAACTATTTGTATCTTATTGATATATATTAACTTATAATGATATTTGCGGCCATAAGTTCTTGTCTTTAGTGACTTTGTGACGCTTTTGGATACAGTCGGTAAAATTTACCACCTTGCCTGCCTCGCGGTTCTGCCCTCGCGCTGGACCGCGCCAACGGCTCCCTTACGAATGTGCTCGCTCAGCCGGCTTAACTCGCGGGCCTAGCGAATCTACGGTCTTATGCTCGTCGAGGCAGGATGGCCCGAGGTGCTCGGGCGCACCACCAGGCGTAGAATGGCATATGAAGATATCTCAAGGCCTTTGGGCGTGGAGAACAGGGTGCGAGTGGGTATTGTAAGCGGCCTCCGCTTCGCTGGAGCTTTGACACTCGTCGCGGCCGTTACCTTCTTATATTCGCGTTTGCTCAGCGTGAACTCCACGACCGTGGCGATGTCTTACTTGCTGGTCGTTCTTGGAGTCGCCACCGTTTGGGGGCTTTGGGAAGCGGTCGCGGCTTCTGTTCTCGGAATGATCTGCTTCAATTACTTTTTCTTGCCGCCCGTCGGCACCCTGACGATCGCCGACCCCCAGAACTGGGTGGCGCTGTTCGCCTTCCTCGCAACCTCCGTCACCGCCAGCCAACTCTCTTCGCAAGCCAAGCGAAGAGCTGAGGAGGCGGTCTTCCGGCAGCACGAGTTGGAGCGCCTTTACGCGCTCAGCCGCAACTTGCTGCTGGTGGACAGCCCTGAAGAATTGGCTAAGCAGATCGCCCATCAGATGGCGCAGATTTTCTGCTTGCGGGGAGTTGCTTTTTTTGATCGCGCTAGCAACCGAGTTTACCGGGCAGGTCCTGAGGACATCCCAGCCGATGAAGCTAAATTGAGAGATGTCGCCGTGCAAGGAACCGTCTTGCACGATGCCGCCACTTCGACCACGGTCATGCCCATTCGCTTGGGCGGAGAGCCGTTGGGGAGCTTCGCCGTCCGGGGGTCGGGCGTTTCTGAAACGGCGCTTCACTCGATCGCCAATCTTGCGGCTATCGCGCTTGAGCAGGCCCGCGCCCAGGAGACCGCGAGCCATGCTGAAGCTGTGCGGCAGAGCGAGGAGCTGAAGTCCACCTTGCTGGATGCCATGGCGCACGAATTCAAAACGCCCCTCACCCCTATCAAAGCGGCGGTCACCTCCATGCTTGCCGATGGGATGTCAAATCCGGCTCACCAGGAACTGCTGCGCATTGTGGACGAGGAAACGGACCGATTGAACTCGATGCTGACGGAAGCTATTCAGATGGCACGCATCGAGGCTGGGAAACTTGGTCTCCGGACGAGCGCTCATCCGTTGGACGAACTGCTGAAACCGAGTCTCGCCAAACTCGGCGCCGAGGCCGAAGGCAGAAAGGTTGAAGTGGACATCCCCCAGGATCTGCCGCGGGTGAAAGCCGACCCGGAGCTAGTGGGAATCGTGCTATGGCAGCTTTTGAGCAACATCATCCGATACACCCCTCCCGGCTCGGGTTTTGCCATACGGGCCCGCGCTCGGGACGGTTCTGTATGTATCAGCGTGGCCGACGGCGGGCCAGGCATATCTCCGCAGGAGCAAGCCCGCATCTTTGAGAAGTTTTACAGAAGCCAGCCGCATCGCGGCCTGATTCCCGGCAGCGGCATGGGGCTCGCCATCGCTCGCGAGATCGTTCAGGCACACGGCGGAAGAATATGGGTGGAAAGCAA
Organism: Acidobacteriota bacterium; assembly: GCA_021827255.1. GTDB lineage: Bacteria > Acidobacteriota > Terriglobia > UBA7540 > UBA7540 > JAKCCV01. The sequence continues at coordinate 2,348 of JAKAWO010000145.1, forward strand.
TCCAGGCGCTGGGTCGGTGTTCTTTTTTACGCTTCCGGCGGCGAAAGAAGCGGCATCATGAGCAGCGCAAAAATCCTGGTCGTAGATGACGATCCGCAAATCCGGCGCGTCATGCGCATGACACTCGTCGCGCAGGGCTATACGGTGAGCGACGCCCGAACCGGTGAAGAGGCTTTGCAATCGCTTCGAGATGGTCCACAGGACCTGGTCCTCCTCGACATCAACATGCCGGGGATGGGCGGCCTCGAGACGTGCCGCCTGATTCGCTCCTCGAGCGAAATCCCCATCATCGTCCTCACCGTGCGGAACGCCGAAAAAGACAAGGTCGAGGTTCTGGATGCGGGCGCCGACGATTACGTGACCAAACCGTTTGGCACTCCGGAGCTGATGGCCCGGATCCGAGCGGCGCTGCGGCGCGCTTCGGTTCCGGCCGACGGCCTGCCTCAACGCCTCCTGCTCGGTGAGGTGGAGATTGATTTTCTGGCTCGCCGCGTTCATGACGGCATCAAGGATTTCCCTCTGACTCCCAAGGAAGTTGACCTGCTTCGTTACCTTGCAGCGAATCTCAACGCTCCGGTGCCACACGCCAAGCTCCTTCAAACCATCTGGGGCCCCGACTACGGCAATGAAGTCGAATATTTGCGCGTGTTCGTCAATCGCCTCCGCAAGAAAATCGAGCGCGACCCCTCGAACCCCCGTTACCTCCTGACGGCGCCGCGAGTTGGGTATCAACTGCAAGGCCCGCCTCAGAGATAAACAATTCTTTATGATTTCTTTATGCGTTCTTTATGCCTAGCTCGCTAGCGTTAGGGTGAGTGGAGCCGATGAGGAACGCCGTTCGATATGAAGTGCCGATGCCGCGAGGCGTCCGAGATGATCGGTTTGAACTGGAGACTCAAGCGGGCGCCCAAGCCGCCTCCACCCTGGCAGTGGACGTCATTTACACATCGGAAGCTGGAACACGGAGCGCGCTGAAAACGGCGTGGGCACTTGCGCGGGGTCTGGGCGCGCGCGTTTGCCTGGTGTTCGTTTACGCGGTTCCTTACGCGCTCCCTTTGAACGAGCCGGCGGTCTCGCTGCCGTTCCTCAAGGCGAACCTCGCGAAGCTGGCGAGCGGTTTTCCGGGCGAAGCTTCGGTCAACATTTACCTCTGCCGGGAACCGTTCGCGACCTTGTGCGACGTGTTGCGCGGGTCTTCCTTGGTTGTCCTGGGCGGCAGGGTGCGCTGGTGGGTGACTCAGGAGCGCCGGTTGGCGCGCCGCCTCAAGAAGCTGGGCCACCACGTGGTTTTTGTCGAATCGAGGTGAGACCGTGGCGCTCGACCTCTTTTACATCTTGGTGGCTGTGTTCTTTTTTGCCGCTCTCTGGCTCCTCACTAAAGCCTGTGGCCGGCTATAAGGACAACCAGAAGTCAGGAGCCAGACGACCGAATACTGAAGTGCAAAGCCTCAAGCTCAGAGGGCGGCTCAGTGTCAGACTTCTACATTTGGCTTCTGCGTTGGCAGGAGGACTGGCGTGGAATATATCATTGCGGGCGTTGTAGCGGCCTTTCTGTTCGTTTATCTGGTTTACGCGCTGTTGCGACCAGAGCGGTTCTGAGGAGGGTTCAATGACCGCGAGCGGCGTCTTGTATATCGCCGTTTATTTTCTGATTTTGCTGGCGCTCACCAAGCCCTTGGGTCTTTACATGGCGAACGTCTTCGAGGGCCGCCGCACCTTCCTCGATCCCGCGCTACGGCCGTTGGAGCGTTTGACCTACCGCCTGTGCGGCGTCCGCGAGGATGCGGAGCAACGTTGGACGCAATATGCGGCCTCGCTCCTCGCCTTCAGTCTGGCCGGATTTCTCTTCGCCTTTTTGATTCAGCGCCTCCAGGGTTTTCTGCCGTTGAACCCGATGGGGTTTGGCACGCATCACGCGCCAGCTAACCACACCCCGATGACTCCTGACCTGGCCTTCAACACCGCGGTGAGCTTTGTGACCAACACGAACTGGCAGGCCTACGGCGGCGAGACGACGCTCAGCTATCTGGTCCAAATGGCGGCCTTGACCGTGCAGAATTTTGTCTCCGCCGCCGCCGGGATCGCGGTGGCGATTGCGCTGATCCGCGGCTTCGCCCGCAAACAGATGAATAGCATCGGCAATTTTTGGGTGGACCTTACCCGGTGCACGCTCTATGTGCTGCTGCCCATCTCGTTCGTTTTCGCGTTTTTCCTTTGCGCGCGCGGCGTCCCACAAACGCTGGGAGCTTACGCGCAGGCGAAAACTTTGGAGGGCCCCGTGCAAACCATCGCCGTCGGGCCGGTGGCGTCGCAGGAAGCCATCAAAATGCTGGGGACCAACGGCGGCGGCTTTTTCAACACCAATTCGGCGCACCCCTTTGAGAATCCGACCCCTCTGACGAACTTTGTCGAGCTTCTGTCCATTCTTCTGATTTCGTCCGGACTCACTTACACGTTTGGGAAGATGGTGGGCGACACGCGGCAAGGATGGGCGTTGTTTGCTGCTATGTCCGTGTTGTTCTTTGCGGGGGTTTTTATCTGCTATAGGGCCGAGCAGGCGGGCAATCCCAATCTGGCTCGCCTGGGGATCGAGACCAAAGCGACACAAACTCAGCCGGGCGGCAACATGGAAGGCAAAGAAGTTCGATTCGGCATCGCCAGCTCAGCGCTGTGGGCGACCGCCACAACCGACGCTAGCAGCGGAAGCGTGAACAGCATGCACGACAGCTACACGCCGCTCGGTGGCCTGATCCCGATGTTCAACTTGCAGACCGACGAAGTGATTTTCGGCGGAGTCGGCTCCGGCCTCTATGGAATGCTCTTGTACGCCATCGTCGGCGTGTTTATCGCCGGGCTAATGGTGGGTCGCACGCCCGAATACCTGGGAAAGAAGATCGAGCAAAAAGAGGTCAAGATGGCGATGATCGCAATTATCGCCACCGCCTTCGCCATCCTGGTGTTCACGGCGGTCACGCTGGATGCGCATTTTGCCGCGCGCGGTTACTGGAACCCTCCCGGGCCGGCCATTGGCAACGTTCAGAACGGCGGCCCGCATGGTTTTAGCGAGGTGTTGTACGCGTATTCGAGCGCTTCGGAGAACAACGGCAGCGCCTTTGCGGGGCTCAACGCCAACACGCCTTGGTACAACCTCACGCTCGGGCTGGCCATGTTGATGGGGCGATTTCTGTTTATGATTCCGGCGCTGGCGATTGCCGGAAGCCTGGCGGCCAAGAAGAAAGTGCCGGAGACCAGCGGCACGCTGCCGACGCACGGCGCCCTCTTTGTGGCTCTTTTGGTAGGGGTGGTGATGGTGGTCGGCGCATTGACCTTCTTCCCAGCCCTTTCGCTGGGTCCCATTGTGGAGTATTTCCTGATGCTGAAGGGGAAGCTCTATTCCTCTTTGGTGTTATCGGCCGGGAGCTGAAGCATGGCAACGACCAGAGCATCCCATCCCGCATCCGACGATCTGACCGTGCTCATGTCGGGGAAGCCGGTCCGAGGGCGTCCGCTGTTCGACCGCGAGCTGGCTGGGCGCGCTCTGAAACAGTCCCTGGTGAAGCTGAACCCCGCCACGCTGGTCAAGAATCCGGTGATGTTTGTGGTGGAAGTGGGCGCCGCGCTGACCACAATGCTTCTGGCTCGCGACGCCCTCCGCGGCGCGAGGGGAGTCGGCTTTGAATTTCAGATTGCTCTTTGGCTTTGGTTCACGGTGCTTTTCGCCAACTTTGCGGAGGCGATGGCGGAGGCGCGGGGAAAAGCGCAGGCGGACACGCTGCGCAGGACGAAGACCGACTCCATCGCCAAGCGAGCGGCCGCCGACGGAAAGATCGAGGCCGTTCCGGCCTCCAAGCTGCGGGCCGGGGACGTCGTTATCGCAGAAGCAGGTGACATCATTGCTGGCGACGGCGAGGTCATCGAGGGCATTGCCACAGTGGACGAATCGGTCATCACCGGGGAGAGCGCGCCGGTGATTCGGGAATCGGGCGGCGACCGCAGCGCCGTGACCGGCGGAACAAAGGTTTTGTCTGACCGGATCAAAATCAGAATTACCTCCAACCCGGGTGAAACCTTTCTCGACCGCATGATCGCTCTGGTTGAGGGCGCGGCGCGGCAGAAAACTCCCAACGAGATCGCGCTCAACATCTTGATCGCCGGCATGACGCTCATTTTTCTGCTGGCGGTGGCGACGTTGCAGCCGTTTGCCGTGTTCGCCGTTCATTCGGCCGGGGAGGGGGCGGTTCCGAGCGTGGCGGTCCTGGTTTCGCTGCTGGTCTGCCTGATTCCCACCACCATCGGCGGCCTGCTTTCCGCCATCGGCATCGCCGGCATGGATCGCGTGATGCAGCACAACGTGCTGGCCATGAGCGGCAAAGCCGTGGAGGCGTCGGGCGACGTCAACACGCTTCTGCTCGATAAGACCGGCACCATCACGCTGGGGAACCGCCAGGCGGTGGAATTCATTCCCGTGGAGGGTGTGGACCCGCGCGACCTGGCGGACGCGGCGCAGCTCGCCAGCCTCGCCGATGAGACTCCGGAAGGCCGCTCGATCGTGGTGCTGGCCAAGGAGAGGTTCCAACTGCGCGGCCGGGACGTTTCGGAGCTGAACGCCAACTTTATTCCTTTCTCCGCCTACACGCGAATGAGCGGCGTGGACTTTGACGGCCGCCAGCTCCGCAAAGGCGCCACCGACGTGATCGTCAAATTTTCCAAGGAGCGGGGCGGAGCGATCCCGCCCGGGCTCGAGGAAACCTCCGAGCGCATCGCGCGCTGGGGCGGCACGCCGCTCGCCGTGGCCGACGGCCCGCGCGTTCTTGGAACCATCCATTTGAAAGACATCGTGAAAGGCGGCATGAAGGAACGCCTGGCGCAACTCCGCGCCATGGGGATTCGATCGGTCATGATTACCGGCGACAACCCTCTCACCGCCGCGGCGATTGCTCAGGAAGCGGGCGTGGACGATTTCCTCGCCCAGGCCACTCCGAAGGATAAGCTCGAATACATCCGGAAAGAGCAAGCGGGCGGGCGCTTGGTCGCCATGACGGGGGACGGCACCAACGACGCGCCGGCGTTGGCGCAGGCCGATGTGGGCGTGGCGATGAACACCGGCACGATGGCCGCCAAGGAAGCCGGCAACATGGTGGACCTGGACAGCAATCCCACCAAGCTGATTGAAGTGGTTGCCATCGGCAAAC
>JAKAWO010000146.1 GCA_021827255.1 Acidobacteriota bacterium
CGGCCTGGCGAGTGCCTGATCCCAGACGCCCGCATGCCCGGATCGAGGATCGGCGACCGGACCGGCTCGCACCCCAATCGCCACCCACCCGTCTCCGCGCCCCTCGCCGCTTGAACCTTGCGCCCCCAACCCTCGCTCAACACCCTTCGCCTGCACTCGCCCTTCGCCCCACCGTGCCATCGCCCCTCCCACGAACTCGACTTTGACGCTACCGCGCGCGTCCTAGAAAGCGGCATTGTATTGACGACCCAGGAGTGATAAGGTGCGTTCTGGCTTGCTCAGGGGTGGGTTGAGCAGCGGACCGTCCGATCGAAGGAGGATTTTATGCGCCTCCGCCGTTGGCGAATATCTTCGTCTGATCTTCTCACCATGCTGTTTTCCTTAGTGATCTTTGAGCTGGCGCCGTTTCCGGCTCGCGGCGAAAGGCTTGGGATTCTGGAGCCGCGACCCTCGGGCAGGACTGTAGATGTGGAGGGGCACGTCCGAACCGTGCAAGGAGTTGCTGCGCCCATCGGGACGATGGTGGTCCTGGAAACCTTGACCGGCGAAGTCGCGGCCCAGCAGCCCGTGGATTCAACCGGAGCATTCGATATTCAGGATGTGCTCAAGACAAAGTACGTCCTGAGCATCAAGGTGAAGGGTTTCCAGCCGTATGAGCGGCAGATTAATCTGGCCTACGGCGGGGACCAGTATTTTCTGAATATCGAGCTTTCACCGACCTCTGCCGTGGTGCATCGCCCGCCTCCGGCCTTAACGGATGAGGAGGCGCCAAAAGCGGCCCGGAAGGAATTGAAGAAGGGCCAGCAAGCTCTTAACAAAAAACAGGTGCGGAAGGCGGCGCGCTTTCTCGAGGCGGCCGTGAAGGATTTTCCCTGTTACGCGCGCGCCCAGACGGATCTCGGCCTCACGCTGAGCACGATGCGCAAATTTGCGCCCGCCGAGAAAGCGCTGCGAAAGGCGATCCAGTGCGATCCAGGATTCCTGGAGTCCTATACGGTGCTTGGCCAGCTCTTGAACGCGGAGAACCGTTATCACGACAGCGAAGCCGTCCTTCAGGAGGGGCTCCGATTGTCCCCCGGATCGTGGCAATTCTATTACGGATTGGGCGTGGCGGAGTTTGGTCAAGGCAAATACCAGGCGGCCATCGGGCAGTTTCGGAAAGCAGAAGGGATGACGCCGCCTCCACCACCCGAAGTCCACCTCAAGCTGGCGAACGCCTATGTGAAGCTCGAGTCTTTCGACGATGCCTATCGCCAATTGGACGCTTACCTTCAGGCAGCACCGCGCGGCCCCTTCGCCGCCCGGGCCAAGCAAGTCATGCGGCAGATGAAAGCCGCGGGCGTCCTGCACCAACCCTCCGCCGGGGGTGATGGACCTCCGCACCCGCCGCAATAAGCGTGGAAGTTCCCAATCTTGCTTGAAGGGCGAATAAGGGCGAGGGTAGCCACCAGCGGAAGGTGTGGGTTGCGGCGCCCGAGGTCTGCAACCTTGACGGGTGAAGCAGGCATCTCCTAGACTTGAGGTGGGAGCTGGGCTGCGGCGCATCTTGATGAGATTCCTCTGCTTCACTCTGATCACTGGCGTTCTCTTGCTTTCTGCTTCGTACCTGCCAGGGCAAGCTGGCAGGCCGGGCGATCCCGGGTCGCGGCCGGAAAGTCCTGCGTTTGTGCAACGCCATGCCACGCCTGAATTTTTCCCGCTCAGCCAAGTGCGACCGGGGCTCAAGGGCATCGGGCGCACGATTTTCGAGGGCAACCAGATTCAGGAATTTCAGGTGCAAATTCTGGGCGTGCTCAAGAACGCTCTGGCGCCCAAACGCGATGTGATCCTGGCGCGCTTGTCGGGGGGGCCGCTTGCGAAAACCGGCGTTGTGGCCGGCATGAGCGGCAGCCCCGTCTATGTGGATGGGAAGCTGGTAGGAGCCGTGGCCCTGGCTTTCCCATTTTCGAAAGAGCCGCTGGCCGGCATCACACCCATCAAGGATATGCTGGACGTGGTCCCGAAGACGGTTGGAAATGCAACCAGGGCTTCGGCAGAAGGGCAGCCGGCCCTCATCGCGCCCTTCAAACTCGCCTCCGCTACGGTTGACCCCGAAGGTTCCACTCGCCTGATTCCGGAGACACCGGTAGGCGAAGGATTCATCTCCGAACTGCAGCGGTTGTTTCCGAAGCCGGACACGGGAACATCATTTTCGGGCATGGAGCTTCCGCTGCACTTCGGCGGATTCTCAAGCCAAGCGATCGGCGCTTACGCGCCCCTGTTCCAGCGCCTCGGCTTTGAGCCGATGCAAGGCGGCATCCTGACCGGCGCCGAGAGCGGAGCGGTCAGCAAAGGCGGACCGCAGCCCGGCTCCATGATTGATTTGATGCTTGTGAGCGGAGACCTGAACCTGAACGTGGGATGCACGGTGACGCTGCGGGAAGGTAACAACCTTTACGCCTGCGGGCATCGCTTCATGATGACCGGTCCTGCCGACATTCCTTTCGCCCAGTCGAGCGTGCTGACCGTCATTCCAAGCCTTGCATCCTCAACCAAAGTTGATGCACCCGGACCCCTGGTCGGAGCTATCCGTCAGGATCGCTTCGGGGCCATTTACGGCGTCGTGGGCGAGAAGGCGCCGACCATTCCGGTCCATATCCAAATGCAATCCACTTTGCATCGCCCGGAGGATTATCACTTCCAGATCGTACAGCAATCCTTTCTCTCGCCGCTTTTGCTCAACCTGAGCGTGGTTTCAGCGCTCACCAGCACGGAGCGGGCGATCGGCCCCTCCACCTTTCGCATCCAGGGCGCCATTCATCTTTCGGACGGCGAATCCGTGAACTTGAATAATATCGTTTCGGGTGAGGTCAGCACGGCGAACATCGTCGGCAGCGCCATTTCCATGCCCCTCACTTATCTCCTGGAGAGCGATTTCCCGAAGATGAAAATCGACGGTATTGAGGTTACCGTGAAATCGAGCGACGAAAGGCGCGTTGCCACTTTGGAGCAGGTGTGGAGCTCGCAGCCGGAGGTGCGGCCCGGCGACCATATTGTGCTGACCGGTTTGCTTCGTACGCCTTCGGGAAAAACCCTCAGCGAGCAAATCCCCGTGGTGATTCCGGCCAGCGCCACGGACAAGGTGCTGTCGTTGGTCGTCGGGAGTGGCTCCGCTTTGAATATGATCGAAAATCGCCTGGCCCCGCTCGCGGCCGGGCCTCGCAGCCTGCATCAGTTGGTTTACGCGCTGAACCGAATGCGCCGCAACAACCGGCTCTACGTGCTGGTGATGTCTCCGCAGCAGTCCCTGACGCTTCAGGGCGAGGAATACCCGTCACCGCCGCCCTCCCTGGTGCAGACTTTTTTGGCGAACTCTGCGGTGTCCACCAGTTTTATCTTCAGCGGGACTTCCGTGATCGGAGACTTCGAGACTCCTCCGACACGTTACTCGATTCAAGGCATGAAGACGTTACAGATTAAGGTGGACACTTCGGGGGTCTGAAAAGTTGGCGCGAAGGTCGCGCCTCGGGGCGACCATAGCGCGGCCTGGTGGGCGCCCAACAGCAATCGCCATCAGGCTCTACGCCTTCCTTTTTCGATGGGGTGGGAATCGAGGGGGGCTGCCCCGACGGGGCGGCCGCGCGGCGCAAGCGCCGATGGATCGAAGGGGATCGAGATGAAATTGAAATGCCTGATTCTGGCCATGCTGGTCGCGACCGTCCCTCTAGGGGCGGTTCAGACCGGCGTCTGGCAAATGAGCGCTTTCAACCAATTTATTAAAGGACGCCTCGTCGGACTTTCGCTGAGCGACCAGGGTGAGCTTCGCTTGGCGCCGGCGCCGCAACTGGTCTTTAACCCCGACCAAGCCTTGGTTCTCTCGCTCGCTGCCGGCCGCCATCGCACCCTCTATCTTGGAACCGGACACCAAGGCAAAGTTTTTCGCGTGACGCCCGACGGTAAATCCTCCTTGATCTTTACGGCGCCTGAGCCGGATGTCTTTGCCCTGGCGGTGGGACCGGACGGCGCGCTCTATGTCGGGAGCTCTCCGGAGGGAAAAATTTATCGGGTCACCGCAGACGGCAAGTCCTCGGTTTTCTACAATCCGAAGGCGAAATATATCTGGGCGCTGGCTTTTGACTCCGAGGGCCGTCTCTACGCCGGAACAGGGGACAAGGGCCAGATCTTCCGCATCAGTCCGGACGGGCAGGGCAAGGTTTTCTTCGCCAGCAATCAAACGCACATTATGTGCCTGGCCTTCGATTCAAAGGGAAACTTGTTGGCGGGAAGCGACCCGGGCGGCTTGATTTACCGCATTAACCCGGATGGCAAGGGCTTTGTCATTGACCAATCCAACCTTCCGGAAATCCATGCGCTCGCAACCGATGCCCAGGGGAACATTTATGCCGCAGCCTTGGGCACAGGAGGCCCGCCGGGAATGCTCGGCCTTCCCTCGCCCGGCGTCCCCGTCATGCCGGTTCCAGCTCAGCCAATGATGGTAACGGTCACAAGCGCTGCCACCCCCGGAAGCACGGCAGGAACCGGCGCGGCAAAGACGCAGAAACCCGCTCCCGCCAAGCCGGCAACTTCGCCCAGCTTCATCCACGCCGCCCCATCGGCGGTCATGAGCCCCCTTACCTTCAAGCCCCAAAGTCGTGGAGCAGTGATTCAGATATCTCCTGATTCTACGGCTCAAACCCTCTGGACGTCGCAAACCTCCAGCCCTTATGGGTTGGCGGTGAGCGGGCGCCAAGTGCTCTTTTCCACGGACTCGAACGGCAAAATTTACGAGCTCCACCCCTCCGAATATGGTCAGGATTTGACGCTACTGGCCGAAACTCGTGAGGCGATGGCCACCCGCCTTTTGCTTCAACGAAGCGATCTCTACGTCGCCACGAGCAATGTCGGAAAATTGTTTCGCCTCGGCGTCGCCGCCGCCATGCAGGGAACCTACGTTTCCCCGGTTAAGGATACGGAGTTCATTTCGCACTGGGGTGGGATCGTTTGGCGCGGCACCTTCCCGGCTGGCGGCTCAGCCACCTTCTACGCTCGCTCGGGCAACTCACCCCGGCCCGATTCGACCTGGAGCGATTGGACAGGCCCTTACCGCGATCCGAATGGAAGCCAGCTTGAATGCCCTCCCGCCCGTTACCTCCAGTGGAAGGCTGTCCTCAGCGGCACGGCAAGCGCCGATCCTCGGCTGGATGAGGTTTCAGTCTCCTACCTCAATGAAAACTTGCCGCCGCAAATCAATACCGTGAGTGTCAGCACAGCCAGCCAAAGAACCAATCCTGCGGCTGCGCCCTCGCCGGGCCTTGTTCCAGGGGCGACCGTGAATTTAGGGCCGGGGGCGTTTAGCTTTGCCGCCCCGGCAGCGCCTCAGGCGGCGCCCGAGACCAAAATCCCCTTGACGCTGAGCTGGCAGGCATCAGATCCCAATCATGACAAGCTCGTGTACTCGGTTTTTGTCCGCTCCACCGAGGAGCGGCAGTGGCACCTCCTCAAATCACGCCTTGGCCAACCCAGTTATACAATCCCACGCGACGCCCTGCCCGACGGCGAGTACGTCGCTCGAATCGTCGCCTCGGACAGCCCCTCGAACCCGGCCGCGATGGCCCGCCGCGCGGCCATGCTGAGCGCTCCATTTTGGGTGGATAACACCCCACCAACGGTCAGCGTGATTCAGCGCGCCGTGACAGGCAACCGGGCGGTCGTGCGATTCCAGGCTGTGGACCCCATTTCCCCCTTGCGGAGCGCCGAGTACAAGTTGGATAGTAGTCATTGGGAAGACATCTTATCTGACGACGGCATCGTGGACTCGCGGACCCAGAGCTTCACCCTCCGGCTATCCGGACTTAAACCCGGAGAGCATGTCCTCCTCCTGCGGGCGACTGACAGCGCAGGGAACACCGGCCTCGGTCAGGCCCTGCTTGAAGTCGCGGGGACTGGAAGGACAAAACCCTGAACGGAATGCCGGATGGGCGAGCTGGCACCGGCCCGGGGCGGATCTCCGAACGCCGGGATACAACTTCGGCACAAACCTCCGCATCACAAAAAGCGAGTCTGGGTGCGGCCCGTAGCGTGGACCCTTGAGTTCAGAAAAACTGACGGCGCCCAAGGCCGTTCCCGAGGCTCAACTCATCGCGCGCGCGCAGCGTGGCGACGAGGAGGCTTTTGAAGCCCTCTTCGAAGCTCACAAGCGTAGGGTGTACACGCTGTGCCTGCGGATGACGGGAAACACCGCGGAGGCCGAGGACCTTACCCAAGACGCGTTCCTGCAGCTCTTTCGCAAGATCTCGACGTTCCGCGGCGAATCGGCTTTTTCCACGTGGCTGCACCGGCTGGCGGTGAATGTGGTGCTGATGCACCTGCGGAAAAAGGGATTGCAGCAGATCTCGCTCGATGAGACCGAAGATTCACAAGGCGAGACAGTGCGCCGTGATTATGGCCAGCCCGATCCGCGGCTGGCGATGTCGGTGGATCGCATCGGCCTCAACCGCGCCATTGGCGAGTTGCCGCCCGGCTACCGAGCGGTTTTCATCCTGCACGATGTCGAGGGCTACGAGCACAACGAGATCGCGGAAATTATGGATTGTTCTGTCGGCAATTCAAAATCTCAGCTCCACAAGGCGCGAATGAAGCTGCGCGAGTGGTTGCTCCAAGACCAGAAAAAGCGGGCAGCGCGCGCTGAGGATGCGGGCAATAAAAAGGCTTAGGTAGGGGGGCCATGATGGAAGAGGAAATTTCAGCGAAGCAAGCTCATCCGAGTCCTGAGTGCCGGCGATTTGATGCCGAGCTCGCCGCCTACTTGGAGGGCGAAGCGGGAACTCGTGTCGAGGCTCATGCCGCGCAATGCGGCGCCTGCCAGTTGCTGCTGGGCCAATTGAAATTGATCCGGGACGGCGCGCGCCAACTGCCCGAGGAATCGCCTGGGCCGGGGATGTGGATCGCGCTGAGGGCCCGGCTTCTCGCCGACGGGGTGATCCGAAAGCGCCCGCCGCGATCCTGGCTTGAGAAGCTGCCGCTGCCCGCTCGCTGGGTCCCGGCGGGCGCCTTTGCGGTCGTGGCCCTGGCGGTTCTGGCAGGGGTGATCGTCTCTTTCCCGCACCGCCAAAAGCCGCCCGTCCGCGTCGCGGAGTCCTCCGCCCGCGTGGCGGCCAATTACGCGACCGAAGAAGTATCCCTTGAGCGCACCGTCAACCAGATGGAGCGGAGTTACAGAAGCCGGAAGAATACCTTCGATCCAGCGGTCAGGAACGACTATCAGAAGGGACTCGCATCCCTCGATGACTGCATCCAACAGTGTCAGGCGACGCTTCGACGATCGCCTGAGAATTCACTAGCTCGGCAATATTTGATGACAGCTTATGCGCAGAAGGCGACGATTCTCGCTTCTGCTTTGGAGTATCAAGGCCGCTAGGCCGTCGGGTAGAAAGTAGAACCTGTGACCAAACATTGT
>JAKAWO010000147.1 GCA_021827255.1 Acidobacteriota bacterium
GCCATCGGCAAAAATCGTGGCATTGTACTGACCCGGACCCAGGAAGCTGAGCGGCACTTCAAGATGGCGCGGGCGCCAGTTGGTCATGCTGCCGAGATACCAATCCTTTCCGCTTCGCCGCGCGACTGTCACGTAACGAGCCGGCTCGCCGTTCAAAACTCGGGTTTCATCCCACACGGTGGGCACTTTCTCCAGGAACTGGAAGCCCGGCTGGCCGATGTAATCTTCCGGGTAATCCGCCAGCATTTCAAGCGGACTGAGATAGACCACATACATGGCGAGCTGGCTGGCCCGTGTTCCTTGGCACATGGGTCGCACGGCACGGGGGCGAAACGCCGCCCGCGTGGCATTGTTGAAGCAGCCGGGGGTGTAATCCATGGGGCCGGCCAGCATGCGCGTGAAGGGCAAGGTCACGTCGTGCTCTGGCGTCTCGCGGTAACTCCACTTGTCGTATTCCAAGCCCATGACGCCTTCGCGAGTGAGCAGGTTGGGATACGTCCGTCGAAGGCCGGTCGGTTTATACGCGCCGTGAATATCAATGATTAGGTGATATCGCGCCGCCGTGCTGACAAGCTTTTGGTAGAGGTTCACGGTGCTCTGATCGTCCGGAACATTGTCCATAAAATCCACCTTGACGCCCGCCACGCCCCATTTCTCATACAGGGGAAACGCTTGGTCCATTTGCGCGGCGGCAGCCGTCCAGTGAATCCACAGGAGAACCTTCACCTTCCGCTGCTTCGCGTATTGGAGGATCGCCGGAATATCTACCTGCGGAACCCAGCGCGTAATGTCGTTATGGACGCACCAGCCGCGGCTGGGGACTTGGGAGGAACCGGGCGCGAGGTTGGAACATGCGCCCTCCACGGCGGGCGACCAGCCGGCGTCCACGAGCATGTAGGGAAGGTGGGCGCGGGCTGCGAAGTCAATATAGTGCTCCATCGTCTGAGTATTCATCCCCGGCTTGAAGCGAACGCCGCTCGCGTAATCCCCCGACCACCAATCCCACGACGCCTTGCCGGGATGAATCCAGGAGGAGTCGCCGATCGCGGTCGGGGCGCTCAGGTTCAGGACCATCGGCTCCGAGGATTCGATCAGGCCGCCGGCCCGCGGCGAGATGAGCACGATTCGCCACGGCGTAGCTTCGGGAGTTTCGCCAACCACCGCTTCATCGAGATGGTTCGGCAAAGGCGAGAGGCGGGCTTCGAGCCCATTCGCCACTCCTGGCGCACCGCCGACGTAGAGCCCGGCATAATCGGTAAGGTCGGCTTCGAGCAGCGCCACCCAAGGTCCTCCATTCAAATGGGCGGTCAGCGGCAAGCCAATCACCGACTCGGGCAAAATCTCGTTCAGTTTGATCCGATGAAATTCGCTCTCGTAATTGCTATTGAATCGCCCGAGGTCCAGAGCAAAGGCCGTCGCCGGGCGAGCAAAATAAAAACCTGTCTCCTCGTTCGCAATCGTGAATTTGTCCAAGGCGGGTTGGCCGGGAAGAAAATACCGGAAGGCCACGCCCGCGTCGTAAGCCCTGAGCGTGATCTCCAGGCGGCGGTGCGGCGGCTGCAGCTCGCGCAGTGAGACCGTCACCTGGTTGTAATGATTGCGGATGCGGCTCTCCGCCCCGAAGGCCCAATTCCACGCCGCGTCGCGACTCTGGCGACGGACGCTCGTAACCTCAAAATCATGATCGAGCGCCGGCGCGCCTTTGAACCCAATCCCCAGAGGCGAATCGGCCAGAACCGGAACGCCCTGGTAGGCTACACGATAGTAGGGTCGGCTTCCCACGCGATAGGGCTGGGGGTTCGACCTGATTTCAAACGTAACGGCCACCTTGCCGTTGGGCGAGGTCACGGTGACCGAGGAAGCGGCGCGCGCGGAAAGTGTCTGCGCAAAAATCCAGCCGACCGCAACGGCGGCTGCTATCCGGCCATAAGACTTAATTCGCACGTGATCCCCTCCGGAGCGAAATAATCAGCGACAGGCGCGAGGTCGCTGCGATCCGCCGCGGACTCGACGTCCTACGAAAAGGCGTTCTTCAGCCGGGCCCGAGCTCGATCATAATGCGAAAATTCCTGTTCCATATCTCGAAATTCACGCGAATGAACCACGCGCCGGGCGCCGCGCCGCTCCAAAGGAAAGTGCGCGTGGAGCATTTCATGAAAAACGAGGTACTCGACGACGTAGCGGGGAACCGAGGCGGCGTCGAGCGTTTTGCTGACCACGATCGCGCGGTGCGCCGGATCATAGCGTCCGAGGACGGTGCGCGAAGCTCGCTGGCTCCATCCGATGCGGCAGGCCGGAAGCGCTCCGCCGAAAAAACGCCGGTTGAGGCTGGTGAAGATCGCCTCCAAGTCGAAGTATTGCCCCTGCGGCGGCGAAAGGTGGAGACGGCCCCGCTCGCGCCGCGCTTGATCCACGCGGCGACGAACGGAGGGCTGGCAAACCCACGCCAAGTAACATTCCCGCGCCTCGAGCGACGGCCGGCGGCGGTAGAGCTGCGAGAGCAGAATTTCAGCCAGAGCCTCCAGGACGATAGCGGGAGCGGGCTCGAGCAAATCTGAAATCCGGACTTGCGCCCGCTCGCCGCGCAGCGAAATCTGGCTCCGCAAGCTCGCGAAAGCGCAAAATTCGACCTCAAATCGTGGAACCGACCGCCCCACGCGAAGCCGGCGGAAAACACGCTCGAACATATCGCGGGCCGCCTCGCTCGCGCCGAGCGGCAAGGGCAACTGAGCGGCCGCGTTGGAGGCGCGCGGCAAAGGGGGCAAGGGATTAGTCCGCTCCTCCGGAACGTTTCTTCCTGCGCAGGCGTTTCAGAAGCTTTTTCTCTTCCTTATTCTTCTTCTCCTCTTCCTTGCGACGGGCTTTGATTTGGCGTGCTTCGAGCTTACGTTCTTGCTTCAGCTTTCCAAACTTTTTCTCCTGGTCGCTGAGGGCCTGGGCGCCTCCATCCACCGCGTCCGTCATATCGGCAATGGCGTCTTTGAGGGCGCGATGATAATCGCCGCCGTTCGCCGCCGCCGGCCCTTCCATCTTGCGCAATGCCTCGATCTGTTGCGGCCCCTGCTCCATCAAGTCCTTCAGTCCCACCCGCATATCGCCGTTGCGGTCGAACTGGTATTGAATCCACCGCTTCATCTCATCCGTAATGGAGATATACTGCCCGAGTAGGCGCGTGGATTCCGAAGCGCCGCCGGGCCGCCCGCTAAGATCCGCGGCGCGGTCGAGCTTTTGCTGCGCGAAGGCAAGATACACCTTGATCCGCTCCGACGGATCCTGCGCGTTACGAAGTTTTTCCCGCTCAGCCGGCGTCAGGTGAGCGCGGCTTTGTGCTCTGCCGGGCCCCGCTGACAGAACCAAGGCGAATCCGCAGAGGACGAGCGCCGCCGGCCTCGACAACTTCATCGGCTCACTCCCGCCCGGTGGGAAGACGCGTGGGAAGGCCGCGGCGCCGGCCGCGCGCTGTGCCGCATGTGCAATCCAGGGAAAAGCGCATCGAGCACTTGCCCGTGGACAGCCCGGCTCTCTTCCTGGATCTTTTTGATAGCCTCGCTCTCCGGGTAGGCGATTCTGCGGCGGAGGTCGCCCAGCAGACGGTCATTGGCAGTAAAGGCTATGTCAAGCTGCTTGAAGCCTTCCGGCTGCCGGACAGCGTTCCGCCGCGAGCTCTTCAGCGTTTCCCAAGAGGCTTGGGCTTCCGTCAGGTAGCGCCCTAAAAAGGCTTTGCCGGCTTTGAAATGATTCTGGTCATAGGACTCGATGCCTTGCTGCAAGATGAGGCGAGCCAGCCGCATCTGGAGTTCAGCTTTCTTCACCGGGTTTTTTTGCTGACCGATCTTGAGATCCAGTTGCGCGGCCGTATAGTGATGATGAAACAAGCCTGCCCAGGCCGGGAGGGCGCCGAAAGCGACACCCAGCAAAATGCCAACCAGCGAAATGCGCCGCCGGATCCGCATCAACCGAATTATATCTGCTTTCTCGCCTCGCGCCGAGATGTCCGCGCCGGCTGGGCAGCCTTCGAGCCCCTCGGGGTGGATTTTCGGACATCAGGAAGCCAGGGCGCCAGGAACCTTCCCGTATAGGACCGGGGATTGCGAACCAAATCTTCCGGCGGACCCGCGGCCACAAGATGGCCGCCATCCTCGCCGCCTTCCGGCCCGAGATCAATGATCCAGTCAGCCGTTTTGAGCACGTCGAGGTTGTGCTCGATGATCAGCACCGTCGCCCCCATGGCGTTGAGCTTCCGAAAGGCGCCGAGGAGTTTGTTGATGTCGTCAAAGTGGAGGCCAGTGGTCGGCTCGTCGAAAACAAACAGTGAACCTTCACTAGCGGGCTGGCTGAGATACGCGGCCAAGCGCACGCGCTGCGCCTCGCCCCCGGAGAGCGTTGTCGCCGACTGCCCGAGGCGCAGATAACCGAGCCCCACTTCATCCAGGATCCGCAACTTCGAGCAGATGGGACGAAATCCGGCAAAAAACACCAACGCCTCCCGAACCGTCATCTGCAGCACGTCATGGATATTTTTCCCCTTGTAGCGAATGTCCAAAATGCCCGGCTTGAAGCGCATCCCGCGGCAGTCTTCGCAGACGAGCTCGACCTCCGCCAGGAACTGCATTTCCACCGTCACCGTCCCGTCGCCTTGACAGGTCTCACAGCGGCCGCCGGGAATATTGAAGGAGAAATGGCCGGGCGTGTAACCGCGCTTTTGAGCCTCCGGCGTGGAGGCGAACAGATCCCTGACGCCCTCGAAGGCTTTGATGTAAGTTAGAGGATTCGAGCGCGGCGTGCGCCCCAGCGGCGACTGGTCCACCAGGATGACATTGGCCAGAGCTTCATCGCCTTCGATCCCGTCGCATTCAGCTCGCGGCGCCGCAATCCCTCGCCGCGCCATCAGCGCGTTGTAGAGCACGCCATGCACCAGCGATGATTTTCCGGAACCGGAAACCCCGCTGATGCAAACCATCAGGCCGAGCGGAATTTTGACATCAATCCCCTTCAGGTTGTGCTGGCGCGCCCCAAGGATTCGCAACCACTTGGGCCCGGGCGGCCGGCGATCGGCCGGAACCGCAATCTCCAGATTTCCGGCCAGGTAACGGCCGGTCAGAGACTGCGGAGCTTCCACCAGTCCCTTAAAATCGCCCGCATAGACCAGGCGCCCGCCGTGCTCTCCGGCCCCGGGGCCGAGATCGAGAACGGCGTCGGCGTTTCGGATAATCTCGGGATCGTGTTCCACCACCAGGATCGTATTTCCGAGGTCGCGCAGGTTCTTCAGGATTTCAATCAGCCGGCCCACATCCCGCGGGTGAAGGCCGATGGAAGGCTCGTCGAGCACGTAGAGGGTGCCGACCAGATTCGATCCGAGCGCCGTGGCAAGCTGGATGCGCTGCGCTTCGCCGCCCGAAAGCGTTGACGAAAGCCGCTCCAACGTCAGGTAATCGAGTCCGACCCGGTAAAGGAATTTCAGGCGAGCGCGAATTTCGTCGAGGATTTCGTCAGCGATGGCCTGCTGCGCCAGCGTGAGCCGGAGCTCGTTGAAGAAGGAGTACGCCTCGAGAACCGAAAGCCGGCACACTTCGACGATATTCTTGCCCTGCACCCTGACGTTCAGCGCCTCATGCCGCAGCCGTCCGCCCTGGCATTCGGGGCAAAGCGTGTAACCCCGGTAGCGGCTGAGAAAAACCCGGACGTGGAGCTTGTATTTCTTACGTTCCAGATGCCGGAAAAATCCTCGCACGCCTCCGAATTCTTGGTCGCCCTCGATCACCCATCGTTTTTGGTCCGGGGTGAGTCGCCGATAGGGGACGTCGAGCGGAATGCCGCGCGATCGAGCCGCGCGCTTCATTTCATTCAGCAGCGGACGGTATCTCGGTTTGGTCCAGGGCTCGATAGCGCCCTCCGCCAGCGTCTTGCTCTTGTCCGGGACCACCCGGTCGAGGTCGAAGTCAATCGTGTTGCCAAAGCCCTGGCAGCGCGGGCACGCGCCGGCTGGGCTGTTGAAGGAGAAGAGCGAGGGCTCCGGCTCCTGGAATGTCGCCTTGCAGCGCTTGCACTCGAAGCGCTCGCTGAAAACCAGCGGCTCTGCCGCCGGGCCCGCCGGGTCGGCAACAAACTCCAGGACAGCTTCCCCTGCTTCGCGATAACAAAGCTCGATGGAATCAATCAGGCGCTGCCGCATGTCTGGCTGCACGGAAAGGCGATCCACTAGAACGTAAACTGGCCGAGAAAAGTCCACCTCCAGCAGCGATTCGGGCGTGGAAAATTCAAACAGCTTTCCCTCCTGATAGAGACGGTTGAAACCGCGGCCCCGCAACAACTCGAGGCGCGACTTCAGCCGGTCGCTGCGCGAGGCCGCCGCGACGCCGGCCGCCTCATCCCGATCGGAAATGGGCGGGAGCTGGCGGTGCCCGCGGGCGCGTTCGCTGGGCTTCGCGACCTCCTCCGCCAAGGGTCCCTCCGTGATGGGGAATAGAACGTAGAAGCGGCGGCCGCTCTCCAGGCTTTGCACGCGGGCCGCAATCGAGTCCACGTGGTCCTTTTCGACTGGCCCTCCACATCGCGGGCAGACGGTGACGCCGAGGCGGGCAAAGAGCAAACGAAGGTAATCGTATATCTCGGTCGCGGTGCCCACCGTGGAACGCGGGCTGCGCGCCGTGTTTTTCTGGCGAATGGCGACGGATGGCGCGATTCCTTCGATCTCATCCACATCGGGTTTTTCCATTCGCTCGAGAAATTGCCGGGCGTAGGCGGAAAGCGACTCGATGTAGCGCCGCTCGCCTTCGGCATAAATCGTGTCAAAGGCCAGGCTCGATTTGCCGGACCCGGAAACCCCTGTAACGACCGTCAGCGCGTTGATGGGAATTTCGCACTCCAGGTTGCGGAGGTTGTGGACGCGGGCGCCTCGCACCGAAATGACTTCCTCGGCCACCGCGGCAGGGGCGCTTCGAGCTTCTGCGGGCGACGTTGTTGGGCGGCTTTCTCCGACCTCTGAGGGAGACGGCAGCGCAGCGCCATCCCGCAGGGCGTCAGCTTCTCCGTTGTAGGGTCTCAAGGATCAATCCTTCGCGCTCACCCGACGCCTTCCAAGCGCAAGGTCTGTTGGCCAGTTCGGCGGCGGTTGCGGAAACTACTTATTATATGGCCCTCCACCGGGCGCGTAAAGCATCGCGATCAGCAAGGCTTGCGGCGAAGTGAAGGGGTGGACTTCGCTGCCCTCCACGCCCCAGCGTTATTGAAGCCGTCTGCGCCCCTTGTTATAGTGGCCTTTCGAGGTTTGCGAGCGGACGTGGCGGGCCGATGAGCCCTTCGAGCTCCGCCGGCGTTGCCACCTTTTGAGGCTCTCAACATGAACGCACCCGCGGTTTACCAAAATTACATGGGCGGCCGGTGGGCTGAGCCTTCCGAGGGCGCAACCTTCGAGAATCTCAACCCTG
>JAKAWO010000148.1 GCA_021827255.1 Acidobacteriota bacterium
TCACGGCCGCAGTGGCAAAAACCGGGAACCAAGAGAATCGCTCCACCACCATGCCGGTGAACAGCGTCATCGCCATATCAATAATCCCTTCGCCGACGCCGGTGATTCCGGTGACCCGAGCCAGAGTCGAATCAGGGAAGACGTCGGTAATGACGGCAATGACGTGATTGGACATGACGTTCACGCCGAAAATGCCCATGCCGGCAACAAGCGCCGCATCGAAGGAGCTTCGAGTCAAAGGGGCCAGCAGCGTGCCCAGCATAGCCAGCGCGGTGCCCAGCGCGTAGGTGGACTTCCTGGCCCGATCCACCTGCCAGCCGCGGCGAATGAGGAGTCCGGAAATATAACCGCCGCCGACTTGGCCCACGCCACCCACAAAATAAGACAGGCTGGCAAGACCGGCCATGGCGGTCATCGTCAGCCCTCGGCCCCGCACCAGATAGAGCGGCAGCCAATACCAGTAGAATTGCGAGAGCGGCCCTGAAAGGGCGCGCATCAAAATCACGCCCCAGGTCTGGCGCAGCCGCAGCAAACGACCCACGGTCATATTCTCGCGCCCAGCCGCCGGCTGTTTGGGCAGCCGGAGCCGCTCCATCGCGCGCGACGATTGAAGCCAAAGAGGAATCCAGACAAGCCCGGCCAGACTGGGCAGAAGGAAAGCGTGCCGCCAGCCGAAGCGATGGGCAATGTAAACCACCAGCGGCGGCGCCACGACGGAACCGAGAAGGCTGCCGCTATTGAAAAGCCCCAGCGCCAAAGCCGTCTGGTCGCTCGGAAAAATCTCTCCCACATTCTTCACGCCCGCCGAGTAATTGCCGCATTCAAACACGCCCATTAAGAACCGCAAGCCGCTGAAGCTGGCCACGCTCTCGGCAACCGATTGGGCCATGTTGCTGAACGACCAGCCGGCGAAGATGCTGGCTAAGCCGGTGCGAACGCCGACTTGGTCAATCCATGCGCCGGCGGGAATTTGGCCGAGCGTCATGCCCAGCATGAAGGCGAAGACGATGTAGGAATACTCGGTGGCCGTCAGGTGCAATTGACGGAAAAGCATGGGCGCGACGGTGGCGAGAACCAGGCGATCAATGAAGTTGATGGTGAGAGAGGTTCCCAGCAGAATCGTCAGCCACCAAGCCATGGGGCGCGCGGAGGAGCCGAATTCTTTGGGTCGGTTGGGCACAAGGGGGCGCGAAGGCGCCGGGTCACGAAGAGCTTAAACCACCTCCAAGGTGGCGCGGAGGGTGCGCGCGGAACTTGAGCCGACCATGATATCAAACGCGCCCGGCTCGACAATCCAGTGCATGTCGGCGTTGTAGAAGCCAAGTTCGGCGGGGGTCAGCTTGAAACGGACGCTTCGTGTTTCGCCAGGCTTCAGGTGGATGCGCTCGAACCCTTTCAATTCCTTTACCGGCCGCGTCACGCTGCTGACCCGGTCGCGAATGTAAAGCTGAACGACTTCGTCTCCAGGTCGATGTCCGGTGTTCGTGACCTGGATGCTCGCCGTGGTTTCTCCCTCACGCGCAATCCGAGCCGGAGACAAGGTGAGGTTGGAGAAGCTGAAGGTCGTGTAGCTGAGGCCGTGGCCGAAGGGGAACAGCGGGCCGCGCTCGGCAAAGAGATAAGGCACGTCGGCGGAAGGCTTGCGGTAATAGTAAGCGGGAAGCTCGCCGACGGTGCGGGGAAAAGTGATGGGGAGCTTTCCGCCCGGATTGACGTCGCCAAAAAGCGCCTGCGCGGCGGCTGTGCCGCCCTCCTCGCCGAGATACCAACCCTCCAGAATGGCGGGGGCGTGCTCGGCCGCGTAGTCAATCGAGAGCGGGCGGCCGTTCAGCAGGAAGAGAACCGTCGGGGTTCCGGTCTCGATGATGGAGCGAACCAGGCGATTTTGCAGGCCCACCATAGCGAGCGAATCTCGGTCGCCAGGGTTGCGGACGCTCGCCTCGTGGCAGGTTTCTTCGTTGCCACCCATCACCAGAATGGCCACATCGGCGCGGCGGGCAAGTTCGGTGGCAGCGCGGATGTTTTGAAGCTGCGTTTTGCGGTTGGGCAGCGCGACGTGGCCTCGAACGCCGGTGGTGATCTCGCAGCCCTCGGCATACACGACGCGCGCCGAGGAGCCGACGCGATGGCGAATGCCTTCGAGCAGGCTGACGTCACCGGGCTCGACGGGCCGGCTGTAACCGCCCAGATGCACCGTGGCCGCGTCGCCGCCGATGACCGCGATGGTCTTGAACTTCTTCAAATCGAGAGGCAGCAAGTTACTTTCGTTCTTGAGCAGAATAATGGCCTTCTGCGCCGCCTCGAGCGCCAAGCGGCGGTGCGGCGCGGAGTTGGTAATCCGCTCGGCATAGCTTGGATCCACGCAGGGGTTCTCAAACAAGCCGAGACGGAATTTCGCCTCCAGAATTCTTGAGACGGCGCGGTCCACTTCACTTTCCGGAACCTGGCCGGCGCGGACTTGGCTGAGCAAAGTGGAATAGACGGTGCCCGCCGAGCGATCATAATCCACGCCGGCTCGGAGCGCCATGCGGGCCGCTCCGGCATCGTCGGCGGCAATGTGGTGAGTGTTGACCAGCATCTCCAGGCCCGCGCCGTCCGAGGTGACGTAGCCGCGAAAACCCCATTCGCCGCGGAGAACCTCGGTGAGCAGCCAATGATTGATGTGGCACGGAATGCCGCCGTTGATTTCACAGTAGGCAGCCATGACGCTGCCAACGTGCGCTTGCCCGACGGCAGCACGAAACATCGGTAAAAAAGTTTCGCGCAGCACGCGCTCGGCGTAGTTGGCGGGAGCGGTGTTGCGTCCGCCCCAAGGCTCGCCAAGCGCCGCAAAGTGCTTGGCGGTGGCCAGCACATGGTGACGGTCAATTCTATAATTTTCGCCTTGGAGCCCTCGGATGGCCGCGACGCCGAGCTGGGCGGAAAGGTATGGGTCCTCGCCGTAAGTTTCTTCGGTGCGGCCCCAGCGCGGGTCGCGCGCCAGGTTGAGCACGGGGGCAAACACCTGGTTGATGCCGGCGGAAGCGGCCTCGTCGGCGGCTACGGTGAAAACCCTCTCGAGCAGCTCGGGGTCCCAAGTGCTGCCCAGGGCAATGGCTTGAGGGAAACTGGTCGCGCCCTTGGCCGTGTAGCCGTGCAGCGCCTCATCCTGAAAAATCTGAGGGATGCCGAGGCGCGTTTTTTCGACCGCATACCGTTGCAGACCGTTCCGATAAACGGCTTGGTCGCGCGGACTGCGGCGCGAGTGCATGTCGTAAATATGCCGCCAATCGCCCCGGATATCCTGGTCGGTGAATTGGCCGGCGGGATCGAGCATTCCGTAGATCGAGGTTCTGCCGCCCCGCAACTGCTCGACCTTTTCTTCCAGCGTCATCCGGCCCAGCAAATCCGCCGTGCGTTGCTCGATGGGAAGGTCGGGGTTGCGATATGCGGCCGCGGCGGGTTGGCTCGGCACGGGCGTGCGGGCGGCTTTCGGGATTTCGGGCGACGCGCTTGCCTGAGCGCCCGCCGAGCGGCGCCCGGTCAAGAGCGCGCTCACGCCGCCAAGTAGTGAGGCAAATTCCCGTCGTGTCATGCTGGATTCCTCCTCATGGCTTATGGTTGCCGTTCTGATGCGTTGCGGAATGCGTCAGGGGCGCCGGTGGCCATAAAGCGGAGCCGATCTTTTGCTCAACGAACCCGCGGCGGAGGGATTCAGCCCGATGGCTTTCTCAGAGTCGCGCTGTTGTTCCCCCCGGCGGTCAAGCGGGCACACGCGAAACTTGCGCGCCCTCTGCCCATGAGTCAACAAAAAATCCTCTCGCGTGATTGCCCCCTTGGCTCGGAGGCGGCTCATCCGGGCCGTTCGGCCTTGGCGACAGCGGGAAGCTCAGAAGTGCAGCATGAGCCCGAGCTGGATGATGCGCGGGTCATGGGCGCTGGTGACTTCCCCGAAACTTCCCGACCCCAGAGCCGTGCTGACACCACTGAAATTCGTGTGGTTGAAGACGTTGTAAAACTCAAAGCGCAGTTCGGAATTAACTCTTTCGCTGATGCGGAAATGTTTATACAACGACCAATTAAAAACGGTCATTCCTGGACCCGTGACGGAGTTCCTGGCGGCGTTGCCAAAAAAGCCGGCCGGCGGAGCGACAACGCTCGAGGTGGTGAACCATTGAGTGACCTGATGGGGTGTCCCGACCACGGCGAGCA
Source organism: Acidobacteriota bacterium (assembly GCA_021827255.1). Classification (GTDB taxonomy): domain Bacteria; phylum Acidobacteriota; class Terriglobia; order UBA7540; family UBA7540; genus JAKCCV01. The sequence continues at coordinate 4,192 of JAKAWO010000148.1, forward strand.
CATCCGGGCGGCTCGCCAAGCCGTGTCCGGCCCCGGTCAGGCCAATGCTGAAGGGCAAGCCCGTTTCCACGGTGGTGATGCCTGCAAATTCCCAACCCGCCAGCGCCACGCCCCTGGCGCCCCGCGCCCCGCTAAAGAACGGCAGTCGCCAGTCGTAGTTCATTTGCAAGATATGCGTCGAGTTGAAGTCGGAAGGCCCCCAGTTGGCACGCAGATCGTAGGCGTTTTGAGGTTGTTGCCCAAAGGCCGAGGCGTCGTCCATCGCTTTTGAATAAGTGTACGCGATTCCAACTTGGAGCCCCCTGCCCATGTGCCGCTCGAAATCCACTTGGAGGGAATTGTAATCGCTGACCGCAGCCATCTCCTGTTGTGTAATCGCTCCCCAGCCGACGTACGGCCGGTAAAGGTTCACCGGAGGCGCCGGTTTGTTGTTGAGGACAGGATTGAAGTTGAAGCCGGCGTAAGGCCGCGGCTGGTTGATGTTAATGCTCACCGGCAGGTGTGTGCCATGAGTCCCCACGTAAGCGACGCTGAGCGTGGTGGAGGGGGAAAGCTGGTGCTGCACGCTGAGGCTATACTGCTCAATCATGGGAGGCGGGTAGTAGGGATTGATAACCACCAACGAAGCAGGCGCGAGCGGCGCGGCCGTGCCCTCTGCCGGATTATCCATCGGCGGGGTGGTGTTGGAGAGGCCGTAGGTAAGCGTTTCGTTGGTGGCGAAGGGGGGATTATTGCCGACGTTGTAGGTATCGTTTCCCTGCACACGATAATAGCCCATTCCAAATCCGCCGCGAATGGCCGTCGTTCCGTGTCCGGTCGGGTCCCAGGCGAAGCCCACCCGTGGGCCAAAATCATCGAAGACGGTTTGGGCGAGGCCGGGCGACACGCCGTTCGTGCCAGCCACAAACAGGCCATCCATCAGATTACAGGTCGTCGTGTCCGGGGTGCAGGAGATGTTGCCTTTGCTGTTCAGCGTCGGCGCCTGGGCGGCGTTCCACTCGCCCGGAAGGAAATTGGAGAGCACATTCCCTTTCGTATAGGTGTGCGGGATCAAGACCCATCGCACGCCCAAGTTCAGCGTTAAGGTTGGCTTAATCCTCCAGTCGTCTTGAGCATAGGCTTCCACCTGGCTATAACGGAACTTGGGCACACTCTGGGCGCTCAATTCGGTATAATTGTTGGGGTAGCCGAGCAGAAAATCGGCCAAGCTGTTGCCGGTGAAAGCGCCGTTAAAACTGAAGTCTCCCTGCGATCTTCCTCCCGTGATCTGGTCTTTTTGGGAAAAGATGTAAAGGCCGCCGAACTGGAAGGTGTGGTGGCCGAAAACCTTTGAAACGTCGTCTTCCCAGGCCCAGTTCCGCTCGAAGTTGTGCCAAGGCAGGTCGGTCACATCATAGGTGCCGTAGCCTTGAGCGAGGAACAGGGACGGAATACGGTTGTCGGGATTGACGGGGAACAGTTGCGGGACGTTGAAGCCAGAAGGGCGTTGATATACCCCGGCGGGATGGATTTGGATGCCGTCGTAACTGACGTTGAAGTTCAGTTGGTTGACGAGCGTGGGGCTGAAGGTCTTGGTGAGGTTCAGCACAATATTGTAGTCGGGCATTTGCCGGTTCGAGTGGACGGTGGGGAAGGTGTCCGAGCCGAATTCGGCCGCGGGAAGCTGCCGGTAAAACTGCTCATGAATGTAATGTCCGAAGAACTGCAAGCTGTCACTGAACCGATGGTCAATCCGGACCAGCTCCTGGGCATAGTTAATGGGCTCGACCGGGGAAGCAACGTAGTTAATGAACGAATTCCCCGAAATATCGGCGGAAGGAAACACCCCGGCTTTCAGAAGCGCCACGGCGTTGGGATTAAAACAAGCTGGGTTGATTTGCAAGCCGCTGACGCAGTTCGCGGGCACCCCGGGAGGGGTTTTGAGCGATTTGGCGTTATTCACGATGGGTGACTGGCTGAAATTGCCTTGCAGCTCGAGCGGACTCGGCGTATGCAGCCGGGTCGTCAAGCCTTGGCGGAAGCGGCGCCATTCCTGGCTGTAAAAGAAAAATGTTTTGTTCCTCCGGATGGGGCCGCCCACGGTGAATCCAAAGTCGTTCTGCTTGAGCGGGGCCACGGTGGGAGAGAAGAAATTGCGCGCGTCGAAGTCGTCGTTGCGCAGGAATTCGTAAGCAGACCCGTGGAATTGGTTCGTGCCGTGCTTAATGGCGACGTTGACAATGCCCCCCGCCGCCGTCGGATACGCGGCGCTGTAATTGCTCGTCATCACGCGGAATTCCTGGATGGCGGCCATGGCAGGATAGGCCTCGGGAGCGGAATTGGAGCCGGTATCAAGGTTCTCGGCCCCGTCGATCATCCAGTTGTTCGCGCCCAGGCGTGCGCCGTTGAACACGATGTTCGATCCTCCGCCCGTGCCGCCTCCGCCGGTATAGGGAGAATCGGGCAGCCGGCTGCGGGCCCCGGGCACAAGCGCCGCCAGCGTAATGTAATCCCGGCCGTTCACGGCGATGCTGGCAATCTGCGTGTGTCCGATGACGCCGCCAATTTCGGCGTTGGACGTGTTCACATGCGCGGCATTAGCCGCGACGGTTACCGATTGCGTCACCGCGCCGATGTGTAACTTGACGTTGAGGGTGATATTCTCGCCCACGCTGATGGTCAGGCCGGTTTGACGCCAGGCCTTGAACCCTCGCGCTTCGGCGGTGACATCATAGACGCCCACATCCGGGCCGGCCACCAGATAATGGCCCGCGGAGTTGGTGGTGGACGTCAAAGCAACGTGAGTTGCGGTGTTGGTGAACGTGAGCTTGGCGTTCGGAACGGCCGCGCCGCTTGGGTCCAGCACAAAGCCGCTGATGGAAGCGTTCAGATTTTGCGCTCGGGCCTCGCGTGGCAGAGCCAGAACGGAAACCGACACGCAGAATAGGAGTAACCCGATCGCATGGCACTGGGTAGCTCGCCTCATGGGATGCCTCCTGGCGGTAGTCAACTGTCTATCCTAAGCCCCGACGCTCCACAAGCATTACCACACCTGTCCGCCAAGTCAAGCCTATTTTGATATCTGATATATTCTGTCTGGCGGCACGGAAGGCGGCGGGCAGGCGGTGCGCCTTCATTTGAGGCCAGTAGTGGGGGATATCGTCGAGGTCCTTGGTGTCGGCAGAGATCTGCTGGAACAAGGCCCAAGTGGCTTTTAGTTCGGCCAGGTCCTGTTTCTT
>JAKAWO010000149.1 GCA_021827255.1 Acidobacteriota bacterium
CTCATCTTCACCAATTCGTCGAATTTGATGTTGCACGGCACGATGACCGAATAAACGTGCATCTCCCGAATCCGCCGCGCAATGAGCTGCGTGTACTGCGAGCCGAAATCAAGGACAACAATAGGCGATTGGGTCATTGGCCCCCCACGCGATAAAGTCGTTCCTGAGACCACGCTGGCGGCAGCCTCTTACGTCACTTGATGGCGGCCGTGCCCCTGGGCGTAAGTCTGTAAAGCCCCCTGCCGGCACGGGTCATATAACCGGCCTGCTGCAGGTTGCTGAGATAGCTGCGAACGGCGTGATAGTAGGCGGGCCGACCGTGAGTAACCTTAAGGGCAGGCGGGTTCAAGTGGATGAACGCGGAGGTCCTCTTGCAGATGTCCACACTGCGGGCCGTACCCCCCAGGTCTTGTACGCTTTTGAGAATTGCCAGCTCCCATGCCCTCATTGACTTGGTCCTCCGTCACGCACCGGGTAAATCCCGCGATACGCCAATTGGCCGATCACTCAATCGCCCAATACGATGTTCACCAGCTTCTGCGGCACGACGATAATTTTGACGACCTTCTTTCCATTCAGGTGGCGCATGACCTTTTCATCCGCCAAAGCGAGCTGGCGAATTTCCTCTTCGCTGGCGCCCACGGCCACGCGGACGTGGGCCCGCGTTTTGCCGTTAATCTGCACCGGCAGTTCAAGCTCTTCTTCAGCCGCCAGTCCGGGGTCATAGGCCGGCCAAGGAACCCTCAAGATCGGTTCCGAATGCCCTAGCGCCTCCCAAAGCTCATCCGCAAGGTGGGGCGCAAAGGGTGAAAGCGAAATCACCAACAGTTCAACCGCAGCTCGAAAAACCTGCTCGCAAATCTTTCCTGCCGCAAACGCCCCCTCTGATTCCGCCAGCGCGTTGGCGAGTTCCATGCACATGGCGATATCGGTGTTGTAGTGCCAGCGGAATTCCATGTCCTCGGTGACGTGCCGCAGGACCTGGTGAGCCTTGCGAAGCAACTGGCGCTCTTCGCCATTGAGACTTTGGGGAGTCGGCGCAGGTCCAGAACTGCCAACCTTTAAGACTTCAAGTGTTACTTGATGTTTTGCCACAAGCCTATAAGCGCGATTCAGAAATCGCCAGGCGCCTTCGATACCCGCATCCGACCAGTCCAGATCCTTCTCCGGCGGCGCCGCGAACATCATGTAAAGCCGGACGGTGTCCGCGCCATACTTCTCGCACATCTCAGTCGGGTCCACCACGTTGCCCTTGGATTTGGACATCGCCGAGCCGTCTTTGAGCACCATGCCCTGCGTGAACAGCCGCGCGACCGGCTCGGAAAAATCCACCAGGCCGATGTCCTGCATCACCTTGGTGAAAAACCGCATATAAATCAGGTGGAGAATGGCGTGCTCAATCCCGCCAATATATTGATCCACCGGGAACCAGTAGCGGACCGCATCCTGGCTGAAGGGAGCGGTCGCGTTTTGAGGGTCCGTATAACGATAGAAGTACCACGACGAATCCACAAACGTATCCATCGTGTCCGTCTCGCGCCGCGCGTGGCCTCCGCAGCGCGGACACGAAGCATCCACAAATTCCGGTACCGTCTCGAGCGGCGATCTTCCCTGCCCGGTCAATTTGACTGCCGGCGGCAGCACCACGGGCAAGTCCTCTTCAGGAACCGGGACAAGGCCGCATCGGTCGCAATAAAGCATCGGGATCGGCGTTCCCCAATAACGCTGGCGGGAAATTCCCCAGTCCTTAATTCGGTACTGGATGGTTCCCTGCCCAACGCCTTGCGCCTCAGCGTCACGTGTCATCTTTTGAATCGCGTCTTCCGAGCCGAGACCTGAATACTTCCCAGAGTCCACGAGCCAACCATATTCGACGAATGCTTCTGGCTCTTTAAGTTTTTTAGATTCGGGTACAATGACGGTTTTAATCGGCAAAGCGTAGGTTGTGCAGAACTCGAAGTCGCGCTGATCGTGCGCGGGAACGGCCATGACGGCGCCGGTGCCGTATTCGGTCACAACAAAATTGGCAAGCCAGACCGGAACCAGCTCATGGCTAAATGGATTGCGGGCCATAAAACCCGTATTCGCGCCCGCCTTTTCAAGATTGACCTCCGCTCGGGCGCGCGCCGAGGACGCCTTAATCCGGTCGGCATCCGCGCGGAGCGTGTGCGGAGACTTTGAGCGAGCGATAAGTTTTTCCACGATGGGGTGATCTGGCGCGACAAAAACCGCCGTGCAGCCGAAGATCGTGTCCACTCGCGTGGTGAAAACCCGCAGCGGCTCATCGCACCCTTCCACGGGAAATTGCACCAAGGCTCCCGCCGACTTTCCAATCCAGTTACGTTGCATGGTGAGGACGCGCTCCGGCCATCGGACCAGATGCTTCATGTCCTCGAGCAGGCGGTCGGCGTACTCGGTGATTTTCAGAAACCATTGTTCAAGCTCTTTTTCGATAACCGGCGTCTCTTCGTGCCGCCAGCAACAGCCATTCACCACCTGCTCGTTGGCCAGGACGGTCTCGCACTGTGGGCACCAGTTGACGCGGCTCTTTTTCCGGTAGGCTAAGCCCCGCTCGTACATCTTGAGAAAGAGCCACTGGTTCCAGCGATAATATTCCGGCGTGCAGGTGGCGATTTCCCGCCGCCAGTCGTAGGTGAAGCCGAGGCGCTTCAACTGGCCGCGCATGACCTCGATGTTGGAAAATGTCCAATCCCGAGGAGGCTGCCCGTGCTTGATGGCGGCGTTTTCCGCCGGCAATCCAAAAGCATCCCAGCCCATCGGATGAATCACATTGAAGCCCTTCATCCACATATACCGCGCCAGCGCGTCGCCGAGCGTGTAGTTGCGAACGTGCCCCATGTGCAGGGCGCCCGAAGGATACGGCAGCATTTCGAGGACGTAATACTTCCTGCGAGCGGGATCAGCGTCGGCATCGAAAAGCTTCAGCTCGGCCCAGCGCCGCTGCCACTTCGCTTCGATTTGTTGCGGGTCGTAGTTTGCATCCATAAAGGTAGTTAATGGTCAATGGTTCGGAGTCAGGAAGCCCTCGCGCCCCGTGGCGGTCTGTCCTTCACCTTGGACTCTTAACTTTCGACGGCGAACTTCTCTCTCCCGCCAGTTTCCTCATCACGCTCAAATTCCGTTTGTCATCGCCTGGCCGGTCCATCGGCGTCTCGCAAATAAAGGGGATATTCCTCAGCCGCCGATGGCATACGATCCGCCGGAAACCTTCCACTCCAATCTTTCCCTTTCCAATGTGCTCGTGCCGGTCGGAGTGCGACTCGAAATCCGTCTTTGAATCATTCGCGTGAATCAACCGAACCATCGCCAACCCGATCGTTTCATCCATTAGTTGAAGTGTTTCTTTAAGTCCTGCCGCCGTGTTGATCTGATACCCTGCCTCAAAGCAATGCGCAGTGTCAATGCAGGCTCCCACAGGCAACTGACGCTCAGCGCCCTGGATGATTTCTGCTACCTCTTCAAACGTCCGCCCGATCACCGATCCCTGCCCCGCCGTATTCTCGATCAGGATCCTCAGCCCATCCATCTTAAAACCGCTCGCGGCCTCTCGCAGGGACTCGATTGAGTTTCGGATCGCAGTGGAGGGCTTCGTGTCCCCCGCGCTGCCGGGATGAGTGACCAAGTAATCGGCGCCGAGCGCGAGCGCCCGCGCAATTTCACCGCGAAAAGCCTTTAACGATTTGCCGCGAATCGAGGAGCTTGCCGAAGCCAGGTTAATCAAATAGTTGTCGTGGATCACTAAGGGCGACAGTCCGTAAGCCGCGCGGACCTCGCGGAACCTGGCGCACGCTTCCGCGGACGGCGGGCGCGAAAGCCAGCCCCGCGGATTCGCCGAGAACATCTGGAAGGTGTCGCAGCCGATCTCTTTGGCGCGATGGGCCGCATTCTCCAGCGCGCCGGCAATCGAAGTGTGAACGCCAACCTTCACTCCGCTTCTCCTAAGGAGTTTAATCGCTCATCGTAGCAAACGTTCGTCGGAGGCGTCAACGAAGCAGGGCTGCACCATGCTGGGGCAGACCCATGTTATGCTGATGGCGCCAGTTCCTTTCAGGGCGAGTGCGCTGGGCGGGCATGGCGCAGAACAGTTGCCCAAAGAATGCAGGATCAATTGACGCCATGCCGGAAATCAGCCGTTTCCCCATATAGGTTCAATTCAGTCTTTCGCGCCACCGCCGGAGAAATAAAGGAAGGAGAGTTTGCCGTTCTTGGAATCCTCCTTCGCTCTGTCGGCGCGCCGACATTTGGATGCGTTACTTGAGGTTAGCCGGACTTGGAATAGTTAAAGCAATACCTTATATCTTTCGCCGCAGCCCGTTCGTGGCTCCAGTTCGCTCCTCAATTTCGCCTGTTCTCTGGCCGGTGATCCCACAGGAGTTTTGGCTTCGATTGCTTTGGTCTGCGCACCTGAATTAAACTAAGGCGGTTGGGCGGAAAGCCGACGCCAGCCGCAGCAGGTTTGCCATGCTCATTGTCATGAAGCCACAGGCGACGGAAGAGGACATCCGCCATGTCACGGCAAAAATCGAAGCCATGGGCTTGCGAGCCCACGCCATCCCCGGCGCGCAACGTACCGCCATCGGCATCACTGGAAATCCCGGGCCGCTTGAGCCGGCGGAGTTCGAAACCTTGCCGGGCGTCGCCGAGGCGATTCGCGTTTCCAAGCCTTACAAGCTCGTCAGCCGGGAAGTAAAAAAGGAGGATTCGGTCATCGCCATTGGCCCCGCCGAGTCCGGCGTGAAGATCGGGGGGCGCGAACTTGCCATCATTGCCGGGCCCTGCGCGGTGGAAAACCGCGAGCAGTTGCTGGCAGCCGCCGAAGCGGTCAAAAAGGCTGGAGCGCGGCTATTGCGCGGCGGCGCCTTCAAACCCCGCACCTCGCCTTACAGCTTTCAGGGCCTGGGCAAGGAAGGCCTCGAAATCCTGGCGGAAGCCCGCCGGCAATTCGGCCTGATGATCGTTACGGAGACGGTTGACCCAGAGAACTGCGACCTAGTCGAGGATTATGCTGACGTCCTGCAGGTAGGCGCTCGCAATATGCAAAATTTTTCGCTGCTCAAACGGGTGGGACGGTCCAAAAAGCCCGTGCTTCTCAAGCGGGGCATGTCCGCGACCCTGGAGGAGTTCCTCATGGCGGCGGAATACGTCCTCGCCGAGGGCAACTATAACCTGATCTTGTGCGAGCGAGGAGTACGCACCTTCGCTGACCATACCCGTAACACGCTTGACCTGAGCATGATTCCCGCCGTCAAGGTTTTATCCCATCTGCCCATCATTGTTGATCCCAGCCACGGCACCGGAAAGCGGGATAAGGTCATTCCACTAGCGCGAGCCGCCATTGCCGCCGGCGCTGACGGCTTGATGGTCGAGGTCCATTCGAATCCCGACCAAGCCCTCTCTGACGGCTACCAGTCCCTTTTCCCTGGCCAGTTTCAAGAATTGATGGAACAGATCAGCGCTATTGGCGCGGTTTTGGCGCGGACCGTCGGAACAACGCCGGCGATGAACGTGGCTGGGCGGCGTCAATGACTGCCAAGGGCCCTTGCGGCTCACGGCGCGCCCGTCAGAGCCCGGCGGGACAAGCTAAACGATTACCGTTTTGGTCGCCCTTGCGGCTCGTGGTGGCTGCGGCAGCCCTCAGCTCATGCCGACCTGCGCTTCCCCCGCCCAACCCTTACCTGGCGTTTGTTGCCTGCAACCAAAGCAGCACGGTTGCGGTGGTGGACCTGGCGCAGCTCCGCACCATCGCCTCAATCCCCGTGGCTCCAGGGTTGCTCCAGGTTGCGGCTCGCCCCGGCGCTCACCAAATCTATGCTCTCTCAGGGAGCGGCGCTATCGCCGTGATCGGCTTCCCCGCCCTTAGAGTTGTCCGAACGATAACCATCGGGCCCTCGGCCACCCGCATGGCGTTTTCTCGAGATGGGAAGAAGGCTTACGTTCTTGATTCGGAGGACGGCCGAGTCGCCATCCTGGATGCTTCGAGCGCGGCAGTGACGGGTACGATCGAGCTCCGGAAAGGGATATCAAATTTCGCCCTTGCTCCTAACGGCAAGACGCTTGTGGCGAGCGACGCCGCCGACAACCGCCTGCTCATCGTGAGCACGGACTCTGGAAAAACGATGGCGAGCGTCGAGGTGGGGAAAAAACCTGGCCCCCTGGACATCCTTCCCGACGGCTCAAAAGTGTTTGTCGCTGACACCGGTGAGGACAAGGTGTCGGTGGTGGATATCAACTCGCGCCAGCTCCTCTCCAATATTGAAATCGGCGCGCCGCCGAGCGTTATGGCTCTCAAGCCGGATGGAGGAGAACTGTTCGTTTTCGCCGATCGAGCGTCCACCATGAGTATTGTGGATACTTCGGCGGACAACGTCGAGCAGAGCTTCCCAACCGGCAAGGACCCAGTGGGCGCTCGGTTCACGCCCGACTCCGAGCGGATGTACGTCCTGACTTCCCAAGACAGACTGGTGACGTTCTTCGACGTCGCCAACCGTTCCGTGCTGGCTGCGATCCCCATCGGGACGGTTCCGGATGCGCTGGCGCTGACCCCCGACGGCCGGTTTCTCGCCGTAGGTGGTCGCACCTCGGGAACTTTGGTCATCCTCCGAACCAATCCTCCTGGCCTGATAACCGAGATTCCGGCCGGTGCTCGCCCGGTGGACGTTGTCATTCCAGGCTGGCTGCGCCCGAAATAGCGACGGAAAGTTTTTGGAAACGTGATCCGTCTCTCTTCTAAGGGCTGCTTGGCAAACCTCGGCTCGACCCGGGTCAAAGGGTTTGTGGTGGCGCGAGACCTCTGGATATTTCCAGGTGATTCACCGGCGTCATCCCCTGGAAGTTTCGGCTAAGCTTAAAGTGAAACTTTAACTCAGCAGCATGGCTGTCGGCGCGCCGACATCAATGAAAAAAATACTGGAGGACTTCGGCCATTAGCCAGAAGTTCGCCCTCGTCTTGGGCCGTGGTTAGCGGCACGTACAGACTACCAACTTACCAGTTTGTTTGTCAGTTCCATGGCCAGCCACCCTTCTTTTGGAAAAACCTGCAGCGGCAGATCGTTGGCCCAAAGCGTGACTTGAAATCGCACCTTGGTCCCAGGCTTAATTTCCAAGATGTCGTAATTCAGCTTCGCTTCAAAAATTCTCAGGAATGCGGTTTCCACTTTATTGCCGGTCCCCAAGGGAACCAGCAATTCGTTGTCCCGCCGCCAGAACTGGGTTTGAGTCAGCCGGCCTTCGCGGGCCCGAGCGTGCAGGCGGGCTTGAATCTGGCCGTCAAGATTCAGCCGAATTTCGAAAGCCGGATGATCCTCGCTAAACCCCGGTCTAAAGTCCAGCCGGACATACAATGCCTGGCCGTCGTAGCCATAATAG
>JAKAWO010000150.1 GCA_021827255.1 Acidobacteriota bacterium
CGAAAACCAAAAACAAAAAAGGGGACACTTCTAACGAGGTAAGAAAGGGGACATTTCTAAAGAGCTTTGACAGTTTCGTTGCCGCGCCTTGACCTGGCGCGCGCCTGCCGTTAGTATCTCTCCGGCTGAATCTTTGGATAGCCCGGGCAACGGGGCGGAGGACTCATGGACAGCGGAGAAAATGACGGAATCACTCGCAGGGACTTTCTGAAAGGCGTGGGGATGGCCAGCGGAGCGGCGGCTTCCTCGCCGCTTCTCAATCTCACCGTGGCCGCAGGGGAAGCCGATGCGCCCGCTGCCAGCGCCGGAAGAACGCACACGCCCGGCGCCATGCGCCCCCAGCAGAACGAGTTTCGCAATCTGCTCGACCTCTCCGGCCTTTGGCAGTTTCAGCTCGACACCAAAAACGACGGCGAGCAAGCTCGATGGTTCAACGGCTTGCCCGCGCCGCAGCCGATTCCCGTTCCGGCGAGTTGGAATGAGCTATTTGACGACGCGGCCAATTATCTGGGCTTCGCCTGGTACAGTCTCGAGACCTGGATTCCGAAAGCCTGGGAGGGCCAGAGAGTTTTCCTGCGCGTCTATTCCGCCACCTACGCCGCCAAACTTTGGCTGAACGGCGAGCTGCTCGGCGAGCACAAGGGTGGCCATCTCCCCTTTGCCTTCGAGATCACCGCAAAGGCGCGCTCCAATCAATCCACTCGCATCGCCATTCGTGTCGAGAACCTGCAAAAGCCTGACCGCGTTCCGCCCGGCCCGCCGACCGGGAGAGGACGAGGATTCTTTTCCAGTTATCCTCCGACCACTTACGACTTTTTCCCTTACGCCGGCATTGACCGCCAGGTGGCTCTATACTCCTGCCCTTCCACTCATGTCGAGGACATCACCGTCACCACGCGCATTGAGGGAAACGACGGGCGGGTCGCCGTGGCTGCCCGCGCGACCGGCGGCTGGAGCGGCAAAGGGCGCGCTGAGATTGTCACGGATTCGGGCCCAGTCTCGGCTGATCTCGTCTTCGTGCGCGGCGAAGCGCGGAGCGAGTTGCGTTTGCCCTCGGCGCATTTCTGGACGCCCGATCACCCGCACCTCTACCCGCTCACGGTCAGCCTGCTCGAATCGGGACAGCCCTTCGATGCGTACTCGCTCCACCTCGGCGTTCGCACCATCGCCGTCCAAGGAGACCGCCTACTGCTGAACAACCAGCCCATCGTGTTGCACGGCGTGGACAAGCATGAGGATTTTCCGCTTCACGGCAAGGGCCTTTGCGTGCCACAGCTCGTTCGCGACTGCCAGTTGCTCAAATGGATGGGCGCGAACGCCTACCGCACCTCGCACTACCCTTATTCCGAAGAGGCGATGGAGCTGGCCGACCGCATCGGCATCTTGATCCTGGATGAAATCCCTGCTGTCGGCCTGAACTTCGCCCGTAGCGAGCAGGACATCCAGGCCTGGACCGCGATGGCCCAAAGCCAGCTCCGCGACCTGATCGCCCGCGACAAAAATCATCCCAGCGTCATCATGTGGTCCGTCGCCAACGAACCCGGCGCGGGTCCGCACCGGCCCGGCGGACAACCGAATTCGCAAGCCGTGGCCGCCGGCGCCGCCTATTTCACCAAAATGGTTGCGCTCGCCCATGAGCTCGATCCCACCCGTCCGGTCATTTTTGCCTCCGTGCAGGGTGGGCCGGAAGAATGGCTGAAATTTGTGGACGTCATCGGCATCAACCGTTACTTCGGTTGGTATTCAGTGGGCGGGCGGCTCCATTTGGCCGAGACATTGTTAGCCAAAGACCTTGATGCCGTGCATGCCAGGTTTAGCAAGCCCATCATCCTGACGGAGTTCGGCGCTGACACCATCTCCGGCTACCACAGCCAGCCGCCGGAAATGTGGAGCGAAGACTACCAGGCGGATCTGCTCGGCCGCTACGTTGACGTGGCCGAAAAACGACCCTTTATGGCCGGGACGCTCGTCTGGTGCTTTGCCGATTTCCGCACTGGACAGAACATCATTCGCGCCGAGGGCATGAACCAGAAAGGCGTCTTCACTCGGGACCGCCGGCCCAAGCGCGCCGCCCACCTGCTCCGCTCCCGCTGGCGCAAATCCTAGCGCCCAGATTCTCTTTTGAAATGCAGGAGGATTTCCTCTCTTGGAAGCGCAGGGATCTCTTTGCTTCTCTGCTCCCTGGGTCCTGCCGTTGTTCCATCACTTCGCCCGTCTCCGCCTTCGCAATTTGTCCAAAGCGCGTGTGCCAATCGGCGCTTTGTAAGCGCTCTCAGCCTCGCTGGCTGCGGGTTCCCGGCGTCTGCTTTTTCATTTCACCAGCCAACCATCTTCGAGCTTGACGATGCGGCTGCCGTAAGCGGCCCAATTCTCGTTGTGGGTGACTTGAACGATTGTCGTACCCTCCTGGTTCAGCCGCTTGAAAAGGTCCATGATTTCCTTTCCCTGGCTCGTATGCAGATTCCCGGTGGGCTCGTCGGCCAAAATCAGGCCGGGGCTGGCAATGACGGCTCGCGCTACGGCCACAAGCTGCTGCTGACCGCCAGAAAGCTGGCTGGGGTAAAGGTCTTTTTTGCCGACGATATGGAATCGGTCAAGCGTGTCCGCCACCAGGGCCTGCCTCTCTGAGTTCCTGACGTTGCGGTAAGAGAGCGGGATATCGAGATTTTCCGCCACCGTCAGGCTATCGAGCAAATGATATTGCTGGAACACAAAGCCAATGTGCCGCTCCGGAGTGAGGGGTGTTATCACTATTTCGTCTTCTCGTGAGGAGACCGCGGATGACGGAACGAAATTGAGATATGGCGTCTTCTCGCCGCTCGCCGGCGCGGTGGTTTCGATATTGAAATACGGCATTGCGGCGCCGCTTTGGCCGGTACGGACCGATCAAGAGGGCGTGTTTGTTTTTCCCAAGTTGCAACCGGGGTTATACGCGTTACGGGTGTCCAAGAAAGGCTCTGCGGATACGAAGGTTTCCGGTTTGCGCGTGAGGCCGAGAAAAATGCTGCGCGTGGAACTCTCAACGCGGAGGCTTGGCGCTTTTTGTTGTCCGTAATGCCGTGTCGGGACTGCCGCTGGAAAAGCGAGTACCCAAAGCAGATTCTTTGCCCCGACGAAGGGCACTGAGGCTCAGAATGACGAGCCCGGCGCTCGCGTACTTTGGTTGAAAGGCGCGCGATCCTGCCTCGTCGGGACCACGGCAATCCGAGCGGAAATAGACGCGGGACGTAACGACCCCGGCTAAAGTCGCGATGGGGACATCGCCGCTACAAAAGGGAAGGGCCGCGGGACGTAAAGGCCTGCGCAGGCTAGAGTTCGTATTTCGCGGCCATTTTTTGAAGGAAGATGACGGATTCGCGGTACTGGGCGTCGAGGTCGGAGACCATGCCGACGTCCACGGCGACGTAGCCGGAGAAGCCGTGCTTCTTGAGGCCCTGGAAGACGCCGTCCCAATCCACGGTGCCGCGGCCGGCGGCGAAGTGGTCATTGACGCGGCCGTCGTTGTCAGCGGCGTGGACGAAGAAGATGCGCCGGCCGAGCTTTTCCACGCTCAGCGCCAGAATTTCTTTTTGAGCGTTCAAGTGCGCGGTGTCGAGGACCGCGCCAAAATTTTCATCGCCGACCGCGTCCAGCATGCGCAGGATGGCATCGGTATTGGCGAGCAATTCGCCGACGCGCGGCTCGACGCAGAACTTAAGACGCGCGGATTTGGCCTCGCGGGTGAAGCGGCTGAAGCTTTCTACCATGGCCTCCCAGAGGCGCGGCCACTCGAAAGCGGGGTCAATCTCGACCGTGAAGTGTTTGCCGTAGCTGATGCTCTCTTTGTAAGGCGAGTCGCCGCGAAATTTGAGCGGCGCGGTGAAACTGTCGCCCTGAATTGTAGCGCAGCCTAAGTCGTGGGCGATTTCAACGCCACGCCGGAAAAGGTCCCACGCTTCTTCGCGCTCGTGGCGGCTGAGGCTGACGGAGCCGGGGAGAATGGGGCAGAAGTTGATGATTTTCAGGCCTTCGCCGTCGGCCACTTTGGCGAGTTCGCGGCGGTTATCATAGACGGCGATGAGATTGTCTCGGCGCACGCCTTCGAGCTCGGCGTAGTCAAAGCCGAGCGACTTCATCTCCTTCAGAACTTTGAAGGTGTTCTCCATCGAGGGTGGATAACCGTATTTGCTGATCGCGTACAGCCAGCAACAACTGATCTTCATGGAGGGTCTCCCGCGGGCCGCCGAGCGACGGTCCAATAGCGTTGTGATGAGAACTTGAAAGCCAAGACGGCGGAATGCCGGAGCACCGGCTCCGCTCCATGCCGCGTTCTGTGCCGTCGCCGACGGCATCAAAGACTTCAGGTCGAAGCGCCCGGCGCGCAACCCCGCCGAGAACCGCTAACGGACGACCCCGTTGAGCTGAAACGCGACAATTGCTGGGCGACTTTCTTGGAGCCGCACACGGGGCAAATCGCTGCGCCCGCGTGCCGGCTCAGGATCAGCTTCTCAAAGCTCTTTCCGCACTTGCTGCAACGGTATTCGTAAATGGGCATTTGGGCTTGCTCTCCTCCGCAACGGCCTTCCCTTCTATTCAGATGCTGGGACAACTTTCAGGTTTCGCCGGGCTAAGGCCGGCAATTTCCTGACCTGCCATGGGCAAGCTGCCGACGTTCGGCCGCGGGATGAATCCTCCAGTTTATCAGAAACCGGTTGGCGGCCGCCCGTCTCGTCACGGCGTGTTTTTCCTGAAGAGCAGCGGCGCGAAGGCGGCCAGGTTGCCGCGCCACACCATCCAACTATGGACTCCGGGCGTTCCGATCTTGGTGAACTTGACGCCCTTGCTTCTCAGCCAGGCGCGAAGCTTGACGTTAAACGGGCCGACGAGCGTGTCCTGCTCGCCGCAAGCAACCCAAAGCAGGCGCAACTTGGAATTGTCCTTGGCGGCGAGGCGCGGGAACTCCTGATCGAGATCGGGAAGCAGACCCGCGCTGAAGGCGCCGACCCAAGCAAAACGGTTCAAATGGTTGAGGCCGACATAAAGGGACTCGCCGCCGCCCATCGAGAGACCGGCAATGGCGGTGTTGGCGCGGCCGGGCAAAACGCGATAATCCTTTTCAACCCGCGGCATGACTTCGGTGAGTAAAGCCTCGGAGAACTTAGTCAGATTTTCCTTAGCCAAATCCGTTTTGCCGAGCGCTCCGGGTTTAAGAATTTGCGGCGCGCCGTAGCCGAGCGGCATAACGACAATCATCGGCTTGGCCTTTCCCTGGGCGATCAGGTTGTCGAGGATGATGTTGGCGCGGCCCACCGCCGTCCAGCCGTTGGCGCCGTCGCTGAAACCGTGGAGAAGATAGAGGACGGGATAGCGTTTTCTGCCGCGCGGGTTGTAGCCGGGGGGAGTGTAAACGTAAAAGTCGCGATTATCACCGACCACATTGGAGTGATAAAAGTGATGGTGAACGATGCCGTGCGGCACATTGTTCATCTCCCACGGCAGAGATGATGGGCCGGGGACGTGAACCATATTTTGGGGGTTGAGGAGATTGGGTTTGATGAGCGAATTCGAAGGGTCCATCAGCCCGACGCCATCCGCCAAGAATGAGTAGCCGTAATACTCCGGCTGGAGCGGTCCGACGGTGACGCTCCAAACGCCGTGCGCGCCTTTTTGCATTGGGGCGGGCTTTGCGCCTTCGAGCAACAACAGAACCTTGCGGGCGTTGGGGTCGCGGAAACGGAAAGTGACTTTGCGGTCCGAGTGTACTTGCGGTGACACGACGCGCCAAGGAAATAAAAACGGAGGAGGGGTCTTGGCTGGCTGGGCTGCGTTCGTGGCCTGCGCGAGGGCGGGGATGACGGAGACCATCAATGAAAGCACAAGGGAACCGAGGACAAATTTTTGGCGAAGTCTGAGCTGCAAGGGACTGAGCATACGGAACCTCCTTCGGGCCGGTCAGTATATACCAGACGCACAGAAGCGGAACAGCATCATCCGTGATCCTGCGGTTCAATGTCGGCCGTTGAGTGTTGATGGGCCGCGTAGAGGCAGGCGCGGACGCCGTCCGCCCCGCCAGGCGGCAGGTCTCAGCGGGCGTCCAGCACTTCACGCACTTTGCGGCTGACGGTTTCCGGAGAAAACGGCTTCTGGAGAAAGACGGCGCCGGCGCCGAGCATTGCGTGGCGGATGACAACATCGTCGGTGTAGCCCGAAGTAAAAAGGATTTTCATTTTGGGATACAGGACGGACAGGCGCTCGGCGAGTTCACGCCCGCCGATGCCCGGCATGACGATATCGGTCATCAGAAGATGGATGGCATGGCCTTCCTTCGACGCGACGTCCAGGGCGTCAGCGCCGTTCGAAGCCTCGAGGACGTGGTAACCGCTGGATTGGAGGATTTCGACCACAATCGAACGCAAGGAAGGCTCATCCTCAACGACCAGGACGGTCTCCTTGCCCCGGGAAAATATGTGGCGTTGACGGGCTGAATCGGCGATAACAACCGCCGGGTCATCAGCTCGCGGGAAGTAGATCTTAAAGGTAGCGCCGTGGCCGGGTTCGCTGTACACCCAAATGTAGCCGCCGCTTTGTTTGACGATGCCGTAAACGGTTGCTAGCCCGAGGCCCGTGCCTTTGCCCCGTTCCTTGGTGGTGAAGAAAGGCTCGAAGATGTGGGGTTTTGTTGCCTCATCCATGCCGATGCCGGTGTCGCTTACAGCCAAAAGGATGTAGGGTCCCGAACTAACGTGGTAGCGAGTTTCGGCGTAGGCGGGGTCGAGGTTTACGTTAGAGGTTTCGAGGGTGAGCTTGCCTCCCTGCGGCATAGCGTCGCGGGCATTCACGGCCAGGTTCATTATGACCTGCTCGATCTGGCTGGGGTCGGTCTTAATGCGACCGAGCTCATTCCCGCATATGGTTACCAATTCGATGTCTTCGCGAAGGAGGCGGCGCAGGAGCTTACCCATTCCGGCCACAATCACGTTCAAATCGAGTATTTGCGGTTGCAGGATCTGCTGGCGGCTGAAAGCCAAGAGCTGGCGCGTGAGGGCGGCGGCGCGGTCCGCTGCCTTCATGATCTCCTCGACGGAGTTCCTCATCCTGCCGCCTGGTTCGAGTTTGTCGCACAGCAGGGCGCAGCGGCCGGAAATCACCGTCAAGAGGTTATTGAAGTCATGGGCAATGCCGGCCGCCAGCCGCCCAATGCCTTCCATCTTTTGGCCTTGGAGGAGTTGCTGTTCAAGGATTTTCCGGTCAGTGATGTCTGCCGCTAATCCCAGCATGGCGCTTTTGCCTGCGAAAGTAATCGGATGCTGGGTAATTATTACGTCGAGAATGCTCCCGTCTT
>JAKAWO010000151.1 GCA_021827255.1 Acidobacteriota bacterium
TTCCGATCTCCGGACTTCATCACCAGCGCCGAAGGGTCGGCGCTGATCAAGCTCGGGGAAACCCAGGTGATTTGCACCGCCTCGGTCGAGGAGGGCGTCCCACCGTTTTTGAAAGGGATGGGCCGAGGGTGGATTTCGAGCGAGTATTCCATGATTCCCCGAGCCACCGGAAGTCGCACTCCGCGGGAAGCAGTGCGCGGCAAACAGAGCGGCCGCACCATGGAAATCCAGCGGCTGATCGGGCGGTCGCTACGCGCGGTTGCCAGCCTGGAGGGCCTCGGCGAGCGCACTGTCCTGATGGACTGCGACGTGATCCGCGCTGACGGCGGCACCCGGACCGCCTCGATTACTGGCTCGATGGTGGCGCTCGAGCTGGCGCTCCGAAAACTCACCCAGATGAAGGCGCTTGCCAGGCCGCCGCTCAAGGATTACGTGGCGGCGATCAGCGTGGGCATCATCGGCGGCGAAATTCTGCTCGACCTGAATTACGCCGAGGATTCGAACGCCGATGTGGACGTGAATGTGGTTATGACCGGGTCGGGGCAACTGGTTGAAATCCAAGCCACCGCCGAAGCGGCTCCGTTTCCCAAGGATCGCCTGGCGGAATTGATTGCCGCGGCTGAGCCGGCCATTGCCAAGCTAGTCAGCGCCCAAAAGTCGGCTGTCAAAACGGAGCCAAGACCGGATGGCCTCATGTCCGATCGAGGCTAGAAGCCTTCGATTCGCCCCCTAAGCCGCCGGGCCGGATCCGAAAAGCCCGGACGATTCCGACGCGCCCATGACCGCCCCGTGTCCCCTCTATTTGGCCTCATCGAATCTTGGCAAGCGGCGTGAATTTCATCTGGCAGCGGCCCCATGGGGCTACGAAGTTCGGATTCTGCCAGGATTCGACCGCATTCCGCCTTGCATCGAGGATGGAACGACGTTTGAAGAGAACGCTCGCAAGAAAGCGCTCTACTACAGCGCTTCCACCTCTGCGATGGTTTTCGCCGACGACTCTGGAATCCGTGTTGACGCTCTGGGCGGCGCCCCCGGCGTTCTCTCCGCGCGCTTCGCGGGTCCGCACGCCACCGACGCGGAGAATAATATGCGGCTCCTCCACGAGCTGGCACGGCGTCCGGGGGCCAGCCGATCCGCGCAATACGTTTGCGTGATTGCCCTGGCCGCGCGGCGGCAACTCCTCGGGGTATTTGAAGGCATGGTCGCCGGCGTGATCATGGACCTTCCCAGGGGCTCGGGTGGCTTTGGCTACGACCCTTACTTCTATTATCCTCCGGCTGGAAAAACCTTCGCCGAGCTGACACCGGATGAGAAATTCGAGGTCTCGCACCGCGGAGTCGCTTTTCGCAAACTCCTGAACTTCCTCGCACTTCAAAACGCCGCGCCGCGCTCTCCTGCTCCTCGCCTAACCGGGTAAGCGCGTCGGGGCGCCTTGCCGCGTCGGCCAACCCCGGTTTTCCATGATATATTTGTGCTTTCAGTTTCGATGCGCAGTCGCTACTCTTCGACTGCCCAAGAGGAGATTTCCACTTGGCCGCTCAGGGCGAACATCATAAGGACTCCGGCCGGAAGGACGACCGCCGGCAATACGTTAACTTCGCCTTCTATAAGGTGGATGCAGCCTGGCGCCGTCTTCCCGCCGAGGAGCGGAAATGCGGAAAGCTCCAGTGGGTGGATGTCGTCCGCCAGTACGAGCCGGAGATGCTGGTGATTCCGTATTCTCTGGTAGGAATCAGGGGCGATTGCGACTTCATGCTGTGGCGAATCGGGTACGACCTGGTGAAATTCCAGGAAATGGCGGCGGAGCTGTTGGCCACCGGCCTCGGCCAGTACGTGGCCACGCCTTACTCTTACTTGGCCATGACCAAGCGCTCGACTTACGTCCGAGAGCATCAGCACGCCGACCAGGAAGGCACGCGGCTTCGCCTGACGCCCGGCCAGTTCCGCTACCTGTTCGTTTATCCCTTCACCAAGACGCGGGCCTGGTACCGGCTGACGCAGCCGGCGCGCCAGGGCATGATGAATGAGCACATCGAGATCGGCCATCGCTTCCCAACCGTGCGGCTGAACACCACCTATTCCTTTGGTCTCGATGACCAGGAATTTGTGGTCGCGTTCGAGAGCGACCGGCCCGAGCATTTTCTCGACTTGGTCATGGAGCTGCGCCACGCCGAAACCAGCAATTACACGCTGCGCGACACGCCGGTCTTCACCTGCGTCCACCATGAGTTGGATCGCGTGCTGGAGTTGCTGGGCGGCTGAGCCCACCTCGTGCCGGAACCCGGATCGCAATCGCCTCGCGGGTGAGGTCAGCTTCCGCCGCGAAAGGCCGTGCCGGAAGGCTTTGCAAGAGGATTCACAACGCCATCTCCCTTGAAAGAGGGAAACCACCATGAATGTCGGTTTCATCGGCCTCGGCTCCATGGGTCTGCCGATGGCGAGAAATCTGGCCAAGGCTGGCCACTCCGTCACCGCCTGGAACCGCACGCGGGCTCGCGCCGAAGAACTGAAGGGCGATGGGGCCCGAATCGCCGAGAGGCCACAGGAGGCCTGCCAGGGAGACGCTGTCTTTTCCATGCTGGCGGATGACTCGGCCGTAGAAGAGCTGTTTTTGGGCCCGGGGAATCTGGTCGCGGCGCTGGGGGCGCGGACGGTTCACATTTCTTCCAGCACCATCAGCGTCGAGCTTGCCCGGCGGCTCGTCGCCGCTCACCAAGCAGCGGGGCGCGACTTTATCTCGGCCCCGGTCTTTGGCCGGCCCTCGGCCGCTGAAGCCGCCCAGCTTATTATTGCCGTCGCCGGCCCGCCGCAAGCCATCGCTCGCTGCCAGCCGTTATTGGACGCTCTGGGCCGAAAGACGGTGATTGTCGGTCAGGACCCGCCCGCGGCCAATGTGTTTAAGCTGGCGGGCAATTTCCTGATCAGCTCGACGCTCGAAGCTCTGGGAGAAGCTTTTACTCTTCTCCGCAAATCGGGAGTGGACCCGCGCATCTTCTACGAGACGATGACCGCGAGCTTGTTCGCCGCGCCGGTCTATAAAGGCTACGGCTCGCTGATTCTGGAAGGAAAATTCCAGCCGGCCGGCTTCAAGGTACTGCTAGGCCTGAAGGATGTGCGGCTGGTTCTCGGGGCCGCCGACGCGGTCTCCGTTCCGATGCCGTTCGCCAACATCGTCCGCGATCACTTGCTCACCGCCGTGGCGCGCGGTTGGCAGGATGACGACTGGTCGTCCCTGGCGCGCGTGGTGGAAGAAAACGCGGGCCTCTGAACTTAGCCTGCCTGGATTTGAATGTTGGCGGCTCTCGGCCTTGGCGAAGGGCCACCGATAGAATTCTTCTCGCCGTGGAGACCAGTTGGCATCCAATAGGAGCGTCTCAGAATGAAGCGGAAATCAACGTCGCCCCGCCGGGCGCGAGCCGCGACCAAACGCGCGGATTACACCTCGCCCGCGAGGATGAAGCGGATCTTTGCGGCGCTCGACCGCCTCTTCCCGCAAGCCAAGTGCGCGCTGCATCACCAAGACGCCTTTCAACTGCTGGTCGCAACCATCCTCTCCGCGCAGTGCACCGACGAGCGTGTGAACAAGGTTACGCCGGGGCTCTTTCAAAAATATCCAGCGGCGGCGGATTTTGCCGCGCTGGATTCGGAAGCCCTCGAACCGGCCATCCGCTCGACCGGCTTCTTTCGCAACAAAGCCAAGAACATCGTCGCCGCGTCGCGCAAGATCTGCTCTGACTACGGCGGCAAGGTTCCGCGAACGATGGAGGAGATGCTCAGCCTTCCCGGTGTAGCTCGCAAGACGGCGAACGTGGTCCTGGGAACGGCCTACGGCATCGCGACCGGCGTGGTGGTGGACACGCACGTTTTCCGAATCGCGCACCGGCTAAAGCTCTCCCACGAGAAGACGCCGGAGAAAGTGGAGATGGATTTGACGCGGCTGGTGCCCCAGGAGCGGTGGATCAGCTTTGGGCACCAGGTGATCTGGTTCGGAAGGAAGATTTGCCAGGCGCGCAAACCGCTCTGCGCGGAATGCCCGCTTGAAAAGATCTGCGATTCTCCCGACAAAACGGCTTGAGGACCACATCGGCCGTCTGCAACGTCTCTCGAGAGCGGGGGCAAAGGGGAGGGATGTTGCGGCGCGGGGATTGTCCTATACGCGCTCTTCGCCGCGGCTGGCGATCTCGCGGGTCAACTCGGAGGGGAGAACGAAGGCCACTCGTTCCTGAATCGCTTCGACTTCTTCAACCGTCTCAGCGCCGGCGAGCTTGAGATATTCGACCACCTCCTGCACCAAGTGCTCGGGCGCCGAAGCGCCGGCGGTCAGCGCGACGCACTCCACCCCTTCCAGCCACGCCAGATCGATCTCCGAAGCGTCGTCAATCAGATAGGCGCGCGCCCGAGAGCTCTCCGCGACCTCGCGCAGGCGCTTTGAATTCGAGCTGTTGGCGGAGCCGAGTACCAGAACGAGTTGGGCGTTCTGGGTCACGTGTTTGACGGCTGTCTGGCGGTTTTGCGTGGCGTAACAGATGTCGTCGCTGGGGGGCGTCACGAGCTTCGGGAACCTTCGCCGCAGCGCGTCGAGGAGGATCCGGGCGTCGTCCACGCCGAGGGTCGTTTGCGTGACCACAGCAACCCGCTCCGGATCGGGAACGGAAACGCTTTCCGCCTCCTCGACATTGCCGACAAGCTGGATACCGCCTGGCAGCTCGCCCATGGTGCCTTCAACCTCTTCGTGGCCCGCGTGTCCGATCAGGATGACCGAGCGGCCTTCCCGAGCGAAGCGGAGGGCTTCCAGATGGACCTTGGTCACCAGCGGGCAGGTGGCGTCAATGACCTTCAGATGGCGGGCGGCGGCGCGAGCGCGAACCTCGGGCGAGACCCCGTGGGCGCTGAAGATGGTGAGCGAGCCCTCCGGAATGCGGTCAACTTCGTCCACAAAGATCGCGCCCTTCCGAGCCAGCGACTCGATCACGTAGCGGTTGTGGACAATCTCCTTCCGAACATAGATCGGCGGCTCAAACAGCTCCAAGGCCATGTTGACCACGTCAATGGCGCGGTCCACCCCGGCGCAGAAGCCGCGCGGCCGGACGAGAAGGACTTTTTTGAGCTTCTTGGACAAGGGCTTCGACCGGCTCGCCCGCTCTGAGCGCAGGCGAGCACATGCTCTTATGCTACCAGACTCCCGGCCGGACTCCAAAGGGTATTCCGCCTTGCGTGGTGTCCTAATTTGAGCGGGACCTCGACCGCCTTTTCTTGGCGGCCGGCAGGAGGGGCGCGGTGAGCTTTTCGTAGAGCGCGAAGAGGTGCTCGACGCGCTGGCGGTCGTTTTCAAAGGGCTGCGGGCGATAGCACAGCTCAACCGCGCGGTCGAGCGCGGCGTGACCCTTCGCCAGCGCGGGGGCTCTGATGGACTGCCTCCGGGGAGCCTAGGATGGGGCTTGCAATCGGGTGAGCAGCATACGCAACATATGCTCATCGCTGACTGCCTTAGGAAAAGTTGCCGTTAGCAAGCCGTAAGCCTCAGCCGTAACCTCGATCGGGGTCGCCTGTTCTCGGGCCTCCTCGCTCATTGCGGTATCGTCCGATGGCTCGGAGGCAGCGTTCTCGATAACAACGGTGAGGTTGTCCGCAGTGAGTTCGCCTATCAAGCTTTTAAGCTCCCGAGCCGTGCCCTCAGTCACCCACACGCGGATGCGCCCTGGTGAAATCTCCTCCCCTTGAACCTTGAATAGGTAAAGATTCGGCTCACTGGGCGGAGGCACGTCAAAGTACGGCTGGATTTTTGCCCCTGCTGAGGTCGTGATGGAGTATCTTTTGTGTCCGGTCTCCTTTTCATACACCCACAGATTTTTGCTTGCCTTCCTGTTCCCGCCCCCGCTCTCCTTCCACTCAGCCGTGTAATCCGCTGGGTCAGGCTCCAAAGTTTCTTCTTCGAAGTACAGGAACTCTCGTAAGCCCTTTTCCCATACAAGCCAGCCGGTCCTCAAGTCAGGCTTTGCTTCTGGAGCGTTCTGTTTGAGTTTCCTCCTGCGCTCACCGACCAACTGAGCGTACTGGCCGAGGACGTCGCGCATTACAGCGTTTGCGTTGCGTTGGCCAGACGGAATGCGAATGGACCGGGTCAGAGCAGGGTGCATGAGCCGAGTGCCGCAAACGCTCGTGAGCGGCTTGTCCGATGGCTGACCCAACATCTTGTGTTCGACACCGAGACCGCGGTGCATCACGCCAACGCTGAGGTTGCTCCACCCTTGTTCCGGGATGCCCTTCGCCCGACAATACACGTAAGACCAGTCCCCTTCTTCGAACTTCCTTCCCATCATGAACGCGACGCGGCTCGCGAGAAGGAAGTGAGCCCTATTCCGCTCCTCGGGAGAAAATGCCGGTAGGATTCTGGGGCGTCTCACCCTGCCCCCGGGGCGTGCTCACGGAGCCAATCCGACACCGTCCGACGGAATTCGGCAAAATCCATCACTTTCGTCCCTCTAGCGAGCGATTGGGCAACCCAATCGCTGTAAAGCTTTCGGAAATCGACTTCTTCCCGCCGGTCGACATGAAGGTAAACACTTGTCGGCAAGGAACCTCTTTGTTCCTCTAAAAAACTGATGACCTCGCAGACCCGACGCCCCGCACGTTCAACCTCAGCCATGGCGGGGGCCAGCGGCTTTAAGCAATGCAGCACAAGGTCGAGCCCGGCCGTGTTCTCGCTGACGAACTGTTTAAATGTCCCATGTTGCTTGTCCAATGTGTCAACTTTCTCGATTGAAAAGCCAGCATCCAAAACTGCGTTTCTAAGCGCGGACCAGACGGCGCCCGAGGAGTTCATGAAAACCAGAAGCAGCCAGTGTCCCGGTCTGAGAATTCGGAAGCATTCCTTCAGGGACTGAGTCGTTAAGTTTTGGTATTCGAATAGCCCTTTTCCTTGAACTCTATTGATAATCGCCTCGTTCGTCGGGTCAGTGAAAGAGCCGAGCCAAGACTCCCAGAGAAAATTCATCTCGCTGTAGTTAATATTCGCTCCGAAGGGCGGATCGGTAAAGACGATATCCACGCACGAGGAAGGAACATATTCCAGGGATGTCGCAGAATTCACGACAGCGGCCACTCTTCCCTTGAAGGCCGCCGCCGTCGTTTCCAGATGGTCTTGGATGGTGCGCGCCTTGCGCTCAAAGGCCAGGAAAACGTTCGGCTCGTCAAAAATGAAAGGCACATTGAAATGTGCGGTGTTTCCGCTCCCGCCCCAGAAGCGAAATTCGGAGAGGCGGGTCACCCGCTGATACAGCGATGTAAAGACGAACGCCAGATGCCC
>JAKAWO010000152.1 GCA_021827255.1 Acidobacteriota bacterium
TGGCCTTCAATTTCGCGGTAACCGGCTTCAAAAACCGACGGCAGCGGGCTGCGCTTGAGGTGGGCCGCGGATATGCGGATGTCCGAGAGTTTCTTGCTCTGATGGAAAATCCGCAAAAAACCGGCGGAGTCCCGGCGAGCTCGCTTAAAGAGCCCTTGCTTGTGGATGATGATGGCCCAGGAAAAAACGGAAAGGATCAGAAGGATAAACAGGACGACTCGCGCCACCGCGCCCGTCCCTGAAAGATAATCCCAAGCCGCGCTTTGCAACACCAGGAGAAGAGCAGCAAACAATTAACCTCCTTCAACCCCTCACGGTGTGAACGTAGCATACCCCTCTCAACCCGTCAACGATGGCCGGCGCCGTTCAAAGAAGAATCCCCTCGGGTTGCCGGTGTATCTTAGGGCCGACAAGCCGCAACAGGATCTGTCCACCGACGTCGGCCCCGCGTGCTCTCTCTCAAAAAGCCACGCTCAGACCGCAAAAAATGCTTCCCCCGGCGGACATCGTAAGCTATGCTGCCGCCTTTGTAGGGTGGAGGCCAGAAACTGCTGCCTTCTCGCCCATCAGGGAAGCGTGATGGCCAGTTGTGCGGAAGGGTCCGTCGCGTCGTCGGCCGCCGCCGGATGGATGGATGGCGACGTGTCGTCATAGGGCGGAAATCCCACCATGCGAATTAACGGCCTCGATGAGCTGATCATCCTTGCCTATTTCGGCGTGCTGGTCGCGGTCGGCGTGGTGGCCAGCCTCCGAGTGAAGGACACCGAGAACTATTTCTTAGGCAAGCGAAGGTTCGGCAAGCTGCTGATGATCGCTCAGAGTTTCGGCGTCGGAACGCACTCGGACATGCCCGTCAGCCTGGCCGGCGCCGTTTATACTTCCGGGATTTCAGCCATCTGGTATCAGTGGAAGAACCTCTTTGCCACTCCTTTCTACTGGATCATGGCCCCGGTGTTTCGCCGCGTGCGGCGGACCACGACGGCCGAAATGATGGAAGACCGCTACGGCCCCGGGCTGTCCGGCTTTTACATCGTTTTCGCTCTGGTTTTCTTTACCATCAACATCGCGAGCATCCTGAAAGGCGCGGCGAAGATATTGCACGAGATGCTGGGCGGCCGCTTGGGCGTCAATCCGATCGTGCTGGGCCTGGCGGCCATTTTCATCCTCTACAGTTTTATCGGCGGGCTGATTGCGTCGGCCTGGAGCGATTGCCTCCAGGGACTTCTGATCATTGCTCTCTCCTTCATGTTGATTCCCCTCGGCTGGAGCCTGGTGGGCGGGCTCGCCGGAATGAAGCGCGCGCTGCCATCCTTTGAGTTTTCGCTGGCCACGCCAAAGGAAATCGGGGTTTGGTTCATCCTCATGCTGACGCTCAACGGTCTGATTGGCATCATGGCCCAACCTCACATGATGGCAGCCGTAGGAACCGGCAAGGACGAGCGCTCCTGCCGCGTCGGCTTCTTTCATGGGAACTACGTCAAGCGCGTCTGCACCATCGGATGGGCCCTGGTCGGTCTGATGGTGGCCGTGTTCATCCAGCGAGGGCTTTTTGGCGCGCATTCGCTGCGCGATCCGGAGGACGCTTTCGGCTTCGCCTGCCGGCATCTGCTGTCTCCCGGATTTCGCGGCTTGCTGATTGCCAGCGTGATGGGCGCCAGCCTCGCGAGCTGCTCCGCGCTCATGGTGGACAGCGGCGCGATCTTCACCCAAGGGCTTTATCGTCAGCGCCTGGCGCGTGGACGGTCGGATCCTCACTATCTTTGGGCCGGCCGGCTCAGCGGCTTGGCGGCGGTCCTCGTCGCCATCGTCTATGCGTTATTTTTTATCCAAAAGGTGCTCTATTCTTTCTTGCTGACGGAAACCATGGCCACCTACGTGGGCATCAGCATTGTGATCGGGCTGATGTGGAAGCGCGCCAACCGCTGGGGTGCGGCCAGCAGCCTGCTCGCGGCTTTCGGAACAAACTTTTTCCTCTACCATTGGAAGAACGAGCGGCTCGATTTTTGGGATCCCAACATTTTCTTGGCGGCGCTGGTGGCAGGGACCGCGAGCCTGGTTCTGGTCAGCCTGCTGACCCCGCCCGAACGGGAGGATCGAATCGCGCAGTTTTTCACGCGCCTTGAAACGCCGTCGGACGCGGATCGAGACCGGCTGGCCGGCTTGCCTCCCGCCGCTTCGGCCTCCGCGGCCTGCCCGTCACCGGGCGCGCTAGATTCTGAGACTTGCCGCCGGGCTGCGGAAAACGGCCAGCAATTGCTGCTGGTCAATCTGCTCTCCCTCCGGCGCGCCGCCTGTGGCATTGGCTTCTTCAAGGCTTACCGCGAGGACTTGAAGGGCCTGCTGATTGGATCGGCGTTGAGTGTCGGCTTGGTGATGGCTTTTTGGGCGTTGTTGCGAATTTAACTCATCGCGGCTCACCGGACGGTCATGGAAATCACCGCCAACATGGCGGGGCGCGGCTTGGCGCAAATCGAAATTCACGGCCGGCAGATTGCCGCCGTGCGCGTGCTTGGGCCGCTCGAACCCCAGGCGCCGTTTGCGAGTCCCGGTTTTGTGGACATCCAAATCAACGGCTTCGCCGGCCTGGATTTCTCAGGTTCTGAACTCAATCCTTCCGCCGCCGTCAGCGTTCTGCCTTTTCTCTGGAAAGCGGGGGTCACGACATTCTGTCCGACGTTGATTACCAACTCGATTGAGCAGCTTCGAAAGAATTTCCAAATCCTTGAGGCGGCTCGGCGCCTCGACCGCCGATTTGCCGAAGCCGTTCCTTGTGTTCACCTCGAAGGTCCTTATCTCTCGCCCGGCGGCGCGCACGGCGCGCACGATCCCACCCTGATGCGGCCGCCCCAATGGGAAGAGTTTTCGGCCCTGCAGCGAGCCGCAAACGGCAACATTGGAATCGTGACGATGGCTCCCGAATTGCCAGGGGCTTTCGATTTCATCCGCCAAGCCGCGGCGGCGGGTGTGATCGTTGCGCTCGGCCACACCGACGCCGCTCCCGAGCACATTCACCAAGCCATCGAGGCCGGCGCCACACTCAGCACGCACTTCGGCAACGGCTGTCCCAACCTGATTCACCGTCATCAAAATCCTTTGTGGGCCCAACTGGCAGAAGATCGGCTGAGCGCCAGCCTGATCTGCGACGGCTTTCATCTTCCGCCCGACCTGGTCCGAGTGGTTTATCGGATCAAAGGCATCGAGCGCTGCATCCTTATCACCGACGCGGTTCACGTCGCTGGGCTTGCGCCGGGCCGTTACTCGATGGTAGGGCGGGGAATTGAGCTGTTGCCGACCGGCCAAGTGGTCACCGAGGACCGGCAGGCGATGGCCGGCTCAGCTTTGACCATGAATCGCGCCGTCGCCGTCTTCGAAAGATTGGCACAGGCCACGCTCGCTGAAGCCTTGCAAGCGGCCTCCACTAACCCCGCGCGCCTGCTCCGACGCGAGGGCATAACCACCGAAATCGAGCCGGGCCAGCCGGCAAATTTAGTGATTTTCCGGCCTGAGCCAGAGGCTCTCCGCATCGAGGCCGTGTTCTTCATGGGTGACCGCGTGTATCCCTCCGCCTAGCCTCCCCAGCCGCGAAATAGGGCGAAGGACCCGACCGGCCGCACGCCGCCGCCTGCTCGTTCGCGCTCTTTGCGCCTCTGCGCGAAAAGATGTTTTCTGCGGTTCGCGGAACCGCTGCTCGGCGCCAAAACAAATAATCCGGAGCTGCCAGCGAACCCGCATCGAGCCTCTCGGCCATTGACCGCTTGATTTTGGCGGCTCTCGGCCGGAACTCCGCCCGCGGCTCCCTCAGCGGCTCCGGACAAAACGAAAACTCTAAGCTGGCTTACTACTGGCCCTTCTTCTTGCCCTTTGTCTTGGCCCGGCCGTAGGAATCAAAAGCTTGCCGGCCCTTTTTCTTGGCGCGCACCACGTGGCCCTTCTTGCGTTTATTCCATGAAGTGCTGACGACCGTCTTCTTGGTGTGACGCTTCTTTGCGAACACGGGAGCGGAAAGCGTAAACGCAATCGCCAGTGTTGCAAGCAGCATTGTGAGCTTCTTCATAAGGTCTTGGAACCTCCTTGCGATTTGCTTTGGGTAGATGCAGGGCACCCTGATTGCCAAACTGCTGGCCCTCGAGGTTTAATTCTAGCTGATTTCCCAGCAAAAAGTTAACGAGAGTTCACTTCCGAAATCCAAGCTCAGCCCCAGCGCCCCGGCGGCGCCAAAAAAATAATCCGGAGCTGCCAGCGAACCCGCATCGAGCTTCTCGGCCATTGACCGCCTGGTTTTGGCGGCTCTCGGCCGGAACTCCGCTCGCGGCTCCCTCAGCGGCTCCGGACAAAACGAAAACTTCAAGCTGGCTTACTACTGGCCCTTCTTCTTGCCCTTGGTCTTGCCCTTTTTCTTGGCGTGCAACACGTGGCCCTTCTTCGCTTCCTTTTTCTTCATTTTGTGCTTCTTTGCAAACACCGGAGCGGAAAGCGTAAACGCAATCGCCAGTGTCGCAAACAGCGTTGTCAGCTTCTTCATATTCATAAAGGTTCTTGCAACCTCCTAGGGATTTACTGTCAATTCACTCCATGCATCCCGGTAGCCAAACCCTTGTTCGATTCCCTTTTTCGGTAACCGCTTTTGCTTCAATAGGCTAGCGATATTTCTCTCGGTCGGGCGCGCTGACCGCGCTTGGCGGTATCAGCCGTTTTTATACCATACGGTATGCTGCTTACACCGAATGAGGCGCGGCTTCCGCCCGGCCCGCCTCCAACTCTCCGCGCGCGCTTATTCGGTCGCTGGCCGTCCGCGCATTGCGTAGAGGTGGGGAGGCGCCCGCTCAAATCGCCCAATCCCTCGTTCATCCTCGGGCGGTCAGCTCCTTCACCAGAATCAGAGCGTCCTCGCAAGGATCCTGGTAATAGTCCGGCCGCCGGCCTTGCTGGACAAAGGCAGCCCGCGAATAAAATTCGAGCGCCGGCTGGTTGGACTCGCGGACCTCAAGGAAGATGCGTCGCGCGCCTCGCTTGATGAGCCGTTGCGCGCCTTCTCGGACCAGGGCGCTCGCCACCCCTTGGCGCTGGTGTTCAACCGCCACCACAAGGTTAAGGAGTTCGCCTTCTTCCTCCACGGAGCGGTAGGCGGCAAACCCGGCCACGCTCGGCGGCGCCGTGGCTTCATTTTCCGCCACCAAGATAAGCCCCTGCGCATCGCCAGCCAGGCGAGTGTAATCGTCCTTCGTCCAGCGGCCGGCGGTGGGATTCTGATCCTGAATCACGAGGAGCGCGGCGAGGTCGGTTGAATTGAACTCTCGAATTTTCATGGCCCTAAAAAATTGTCGCCTTTCATTTCTCGATCGTGTGGGGCGGAATTACGGCGACCTGAGAGCTGGAACCCGAAGCACGAGCCCGGCCTCAACCCCGCCAATTCAGCTCGGCGTCGGAACGGCGAATATAGAGAGCATCCAGTGGGCTGCTAGGCTCCGAGTTCTCTACGCCGCGTCGCGCGATGCGAGCAATCGCTCCCAGCAGCGGCTCGGAGAGCGTTCGCCACTGTCCGGGCAGACCCAGCGACTGATAAAGCTCATGGCTGGCCGCGTCGCCCTCTCGCGCGACCCATGCGAGGCTCGCGAGTTCAGCGGGCGGGATTTTCTCCAGCAGGTGGACAATCGCCGCCCGGTCGAGCACCCATCCTTCAGCGTCGGCCCTGAAGTTGCCGTCGTGGGGCGCAGCCACATGGCTCTCCCGGCGGAAAATGTTAAGGTAGAATTCGCCCCGCCTCGCGTCCACAATCGGAATGGCCAGATGCGTTCCCGGCCGCGCGGTCTCCACCATGGCCTCGAATACGGAAACCCCGCGCGCGGCCCGGTTAAACGCGCTCCTCCATCCTTGCGCCGCCGCAAGTCCAACCCGAATGCCCGTAAAGGACCCCGGCCCGTTCGCGGCGGCATAAAGATCAACGTCGGCGAACCGCAGTTTCGACTGCGCCAAGGCAAGCTCAGCCATTTCGAACAAGGTCACCGAATAGAGATTCGCCGGGCGCGTGTTCAGGACCTGCGACAGCGGGGTCGCGTCCCGATATACCGCCACGCCGCCGTGCAGGCTGGTGGTGTCGATCGCCAGAACGATCATCCAGATTGCATTATACGGACAGTCTCTCCTGCTTGGGTAGCCGCGACGGTGTGGTTTCCGTCGCGGGTTCGTGCTCGCAAGCCGGCAGCTTTTGGCTGAGTGCAAAGCCCGTGCCCGCGGTGAAACGGCGGCTATGTTAAAATGCTGCTTCGCGCGCTCAACGGTAATAAAAGACGCCGGTGTTTCGGAATGCAGGAACTCATCTTGACGCGATCCGAACTCGAGACCATCGTAAGCACCCTCGCCCTTGAAATGTCCAATCGCGGGCCCGCTGCCCGGCCCGCCAGTCTGCCGTCGCGCGACCTCGAGGTTTGCGACTCGGAGACCTGTCCGCGGCGTGCTTCGCCCGCGACCGTGGAACCCGGCTCGATTCATCTGACGCCCGAACTCCGCCGCCTGGCGCGTCTGATGGACCACACGCTGCTCAAGCCTGACGCCACCCGCGAACAAGTCGAGCGCCTCGCGCAGGAGGCCCTTCAGTTTTCCTTCGCGGCCGCCTGCGTCAATCCGTATTGGACGCCGCTTGTGGCCGAGCGTCTCCGTGGCTCCTCCGTGCTCGTGGCCAGCGTCGTGGGCTTTCCCTTCGGCGCCACGTTCACCTGCGCCAAGCGCGCCGAGGCCGAGGCCGCCATCGTCGTCGGCGCTCAGGAAATTGACATGGTGATGAACGTGGGCGCGATGCGTTCCGGCGACTTGATCTGCGCGCAGGCTGACATTCGCGGCGTCGTCGAGGTTTGTCACGCCATGGGGGCGCGTGTGAAGGTGATTCTGGAAAATGCTTATCTCACCGACGAGCAGAAAATCACCGCTTGCCGCCTGGCCGAACACGCCGGGGCGGATTATGTCAAGACCTCAACCGGCTTTGGCTCCTCGGGCGCGAAGGTTGCCGACGTGCGCCTGATGCGCAAAGCGGTGAGCGCGAAGACGGGCGTCAAAGCCGCCGGAGGCATTCGCAGCCTGCCGGACGCCCTGGCCATGCTTCAAGCCGGCGCCACGCGCCTGGGAACCAGCGCCTCCGTCGCCATCCTGGCAGAAGCCGCCCAGTGGTTGGACTGATCCATGCCCGAGACCGTCAAAGCGCCGCCGCGTCCCCTCGGCCCGACCGAACTCCTCAGCCTGCTGATCGAGGTGGGGGAGCAGGTCAATTCCACCCTCGATCTGGACGAGCTGATGAAGCGCATCGCCGAACT
>JAKAWO010000153.1 GCA_021827255.1 Acidobacteriota bacterium
AACCTGGCGATCCTCGGCGGGCTTGTCCCGCCCGCGCCCCCCTCTGCCTGCTCAAGTTATCGCGCAGACCATCTTTCCTGCATTACACCCGAAAAGTCTCATCCTCAACACCCTTTCCAACCACTTCTACATTCCTCGCGCCGTTCCGCCTTCCATGCCCCAAGGACTTTGACGTGACCGTGTGCGTCGTACGGGCCAGCCTTCTCGCCCAAGACAGGCGGTGGAACATCGCCGCGCCAGCCGGGCCACCCCATCTTTCGACCCCGCTCTGCCTGGAGCGCCGCGTGCGTTTGCATGGCGTGCGAAATCGGGATATACTTTGTCGCAGTCTGATGCCGCCATCCAGGGAGGGGAGTGTTGCGCCCAAAGCCAGGCGCCGTGAAAAAGCGCCGAAGCCGATCAAGGTTGATCTCGCCCTCCCTTTGACCGAAGTGGTTGAAGACCTCGGCAAGGACTTCACGAGCGCGCTCGACCCATCCGAGGTCATGGCGGCTGTTACCCGTCATCTGGCGGAATGCCGCGGCGTCGCGGTTTGCGCGATCTGGCAAATGGACGGGAACGAGAACCGTCTGGAACTGACGGCATCGTCCGGCAAGGTGGCTGTCCCGCCCCATCTTAAGACGTTCCCCCTCGATGAGACGATCCTCGGCCGTGCGGTTCGGCGCGGCCTGCCGCAACTTTTGACGTCCGAAAAATCGAACGCGGACGGGCTTCCCGGCTGGGCCCGCCAGCATCGCCTGGGGTTCGTCACCTTCTATCCGCTGGCCAGCGATTCGAAAGTGATCGGCGTCCTGATGGTGGGCTGTTATAAGCCGCCAGCCAAGCCACAACTGACGTTGTTTCTGCACTACTCGAAGCTGGCCTCGCTGGCCCTGCGCGACGCGCGGCTGCTCACCTCCGCTGAGCGCACGCTGACCAAGCTGAGCTTTCTGGTGGAGGCTAGCAAAGCGCTCAATTCGACCCTCGATCTTCCCGAACTTCTTTCCCGCATTCTCGAGGTGGCCAAGTCGCAGGCGGATGCCGAACGCGGCACCCTGTTCGTGCTGGACGAGAAGGCGAACGAAATCTGGTCGCTGGTGGCCCACGGCCTCGAAAGGCAGGAAATCCGCCTCCCCATTGGGAAAGGCATTGCCGGCCACGTGGCC
The DNA here is from genome assembly GCA_021827255.1 of Acidobacteriota bacterium. Taxonomy (GTDB): domain Bacteria; phylum Acidobacteriota; class Terriglobia; order UBA7540; family UBA7540; genus JAKCCV01. The sequence continues at coordinate 1,146 of JAKAWO010000153.1, forward strand.
CAGACCGGAGAAATCGTCAATATCCCGGACGCTTACGCGGACCCGCGCTTCAACCCCGAGGTGGACAAGCGGACCGGCTTTACGACTCGCAATATCCTCTGCCTTCCGATTCGCAACAAAACGGGGAAGATCATTGCGGTGCTGCAACTGCTCAACAAGCGGCACGGACCTTTCGCCGAAGAAGACGCGGACTTCCTGCTTACGCTTTCCACCCACATCGCCTTGGCGCTCGAGAACGCGCAGCTCCACCAGGCCTTGCTCGAAAAGGAGCGGCTGGAGAAGGAGATGGCGCTGGCGCGCGGGATCCAGCGCAGCCTTTTGCCGGAGACGACGCCGAACGTGGAGGGCTTAGAGATCGCGCTGCTCAACGAGCCTTGCTTTGCCGTGGGGGGCGACTACTACGACTTTCTGAGCCTCGGCTCCGACACGCTGCTGGTCGTCATCGCCGATGTCGAAGGCAAAGGCGTCGCCTCCGCCCTGGTGATGTCCAATCTGCAGGCGGCGTTGCGCGCCCTCATCCTTCACGTGCACTCGCTCAATGAAATCGTGGAGACGCTCAATCGGAAACTCCTCATCAACCCCCGGTCCAGAAAATACCTTAGCCTGTTCTTGGGTTTGATTGACCTCAAACGCCGATCCTTGCACTACATCAATTGCGGACACGTTCCCCCGGTGATCGTCCGGCCGGAGAACCGCTCCGTCCGCCTGACCGAAGGCGGCATGGTCATTGGCCTGTTCGAGAACGCCGAATTCGAGCGCGGCCAGGAGAATCTCAAGCCCGGCGATGTTCTGGCCCTCTGTACCGACGGCATCACCGAAGCCATGGACGCCGACGATGAAGAGTATGGACTCGAACGCCTCATCTCCGCCGTGCAGCGCGTCGCCGCTCAAAAGGCTTCCGAGATTGTGGCGGAGGTGAGCGCCGACGTGGCGCGCTTCTCGCGTCATGGAACCCATCTTGATGACAAAGTGATGATTGCCATCAAGGCGCTGTGACGCCGCTCCAAACCCCCGTCACGCCCTTTTCACCCTGAGCCGCACTCACGCACCTGAGCCTATCCGGTTCCGCCGCCCTCGGCGCCCGCGCGTGCCGCGTTCGTCGGCGCGACGCCAGGACCGAGGGCGGCCCCGGCGCGCGTCGCCTTCCAGGCTAGAAGATGTGCAGATGCAGGGTCAGATATTTTTTGGGGTGCTTGCGGAACACGGTCATGAAATCCCGGAGGGATATGGAGGCGGCGCTAAGGTTGTTATACATGGTTGGGTCGGTCGAGAGCTTGCCGAGCGTACCCTGACCCTGATCAATGCGCGTGGCGATGACGTCCACTTTTTGCATGGTGTCATTGACGCGATTGTATAGTTCCGGATCGGAGGCCAGTTTGCCCAGAGTGCCTTTGCCGCTGTTGATGTTGTTCATGAGCGTGTTGGCGCGCGAACTGACGTTCTTCAAATTGTTGTAGAGTGTGGGGTCATTGATGAATTTGGCCATGCTGCCGTTGCCGGTCTGGATCTGGCTCACCACTTGATTCAGGTGACTGACGGTGGCTTCAGTCTGGGTGTAAAGCGATGGGTCGGTGAGCAGTTTGCCGAGGGTTCCTTGGCCGTTCTTGACCCCCGCAATCAGCCCCTGAGCCTCTGCCACCGTGTTGTTCATGCGGTTGTACAGCGTGGGATCGTTGATGAATTTGCCGATGGTGCCCTTGCCCGATTGAATGGAGGCCGTAATATCGTTGATTTTGGCGGTCAGCACTCGGAGATTGGAAATCACGTCGTTGGCGTTCTGAACGACTCGCTTCATGCCGGGCTCGACGTGACCTTGGACGGTTCCTCCATTTTGCAGAACAGGATAGCCGGGTTGGCCGCGCGTAATGTTCACGTAAGTTTCACCGAGCAGGCCGACGGTTTCCAGCGAGGCCGCGGAGTTCGCCCGAATCTGGTTCTGAAAGGATCGAGCGACGCGCATATCAATCTCCACCGCGCGATTGGGGTCCTGATAAGGAGAAATGGCGATCCGATTCACGTTTCCGACCGCGATCCCCGCCAGGCGCACCTGGGCGCCGACGCGAATGTCCCCGGCGCTGGGAAGAAAGGTCTTCAGGGCGTAATGGCGGGTGAGGAATCCGACCTGGCCGCTGATAAAGAAAATGCCCACGGCCAGGATGATCAAGCTGACGATCACCATGGCGCCGACTCGAAGCTGAGCCCAGGCAACCTGTTTGCGTTGTGGCATAGTTCCTCCGTTTTGAATCTAATTTCACCCCTCCTATTTTAATTCATCCGGCGCGCGAGGACTTAATGAAGGAACTTGCGCAAATAAGAGTCGCCGGTCTCCACGAGCTCTTTGTATGTCCCGAAGAAATAGACCGCGCCTTCCCGGAGCACCAAAAAGCAAGTGAGGCATTGCCGCCCTCCTATCGGGCCGCCATTCGGAGGAACGAGCGACTGCGTCTCGGCGGAGAATCGGAAATTGGAGAGAAAGAAGGCATCCTGCAGACGATGAGTCACCACCACGGAGCTGACCCGCTCGGTATCCCGCAACTTCAGGATCAGGAGGTTGATGGTGTGCGCGGTCACGGGATCGAGCCCCCCGGTCGGGGAGTCGTAGAGCATGATGGAGGGCCGGCTGATGGTGGCTCGGGCGATGGCGACGCGCCGCCGCATTCCGCCGGAAAGTTCAGCCGGCATCTTGTCCAGGGCGGATTCCATATCTACAAAGCGCAGAACCTCCCGGACTCGGCTCATGATTTCGTCCTCATCGCGGATCCCTTCTTCGCGCAGACGGTAAGCAACGTTATCGTAAACCGAGAGAGAATCGAACAGCGCGCCCTCCTGAAAGACGATCCCCATGCGCCGCCGGACCGGATGGAGCTGAGCCTCCGTGAGCCCCGCAATGTCCTGCCCATCAATCCGAATGCGGCCCTCATCGGGCTTGAGCAGGGCCAGCATGGTCTTGAGCATGACGGATTTGCCGGAGCCGGTCGCTCCCAGCAGGATCAACGTCTCCCCGTGCATGATCTTGCAGGAGACATCGGCCAGCGCGGGTTTGTCCTCGAAGGAGAGCCAAACGTGATCCATCTCAATCGCGGGAGTTAGGGCCATAAGGATACCCAGGGCTCGGCACGGGTCTTGGCGGTGAGTCGGAGCGCATGAGGGCGAGGTCTTCAAGCCGCCGCCTGCGCGCAGCCGCTGAATCGGGCGCCCTAAAAAAAGTGGATGCCTACCATCAGCTTCGTGATAAAGAAGTCCACGAGCAAAATGAGGACCGACGCAACGACGACAGCCTCCGTCGTGGACCGGCCGACGCCTTCGGTCCCGCCGCGCGTCTTCAGGCCGAAATAGCATCCCACGAGAGCGACGATGGCGGCAAAGAAGAACGGTTTCAGGAGTCCTTGTGTGACGTCCTGAAAGTCCAGGGCCTCATAGGCGTTGGTCCAATATTCGGTCGAGGTGAGGTGAGCGGTCGAGACGCTGACAAAAAAGCCGCCCAGCATCCCGCAGAAATCCGCCAAAACCGTCAGAATCGGGAGGGTCGCCAGAGTAGCGTATAGGCGCGGCGCCACGAGCTTGCGGAGCGGGTCCGTCCCCAGGGCGCGCATGGCGTCAATCTGCTCGCTGACCAGCATCGAACCAATTTCTGAAGCGATGCCGGAACTGTTGCGGCCCGCGACCATCAGCGCCGTCAGAACAGGGCCTAGCTCGCGCACCACCGAGATTGAAACCACCTCCCCAAGAAATGCCACGGAACCAAACGCGCTCAACGTACGGTAGCTTTGCAGCGCCAAAACGCCCCCTGTAAAGAACCCTGTCAGCAAGACAATGGGCAACGACCCCACCCCGATCACGTCCATTTGGATGAGCGTGTCAATCAGGTAGCGAGGCGGCCGCGCGATGCTCCAAATCGAGTTTAGGAGGAGATAGGTGAAGTCCTGGACTGCCAGGACCTTGCGTTTGAGGTAGCCGTCAATCGAAAGGTCAGCCATCAATCTGCGAACTTAGATGCCGAAAGACCCCATCTCCCGCAATGTACCGGCCTCTCCAAGCCAAGTCAAGCGAACGTCACCCATCGGGTGCGCGACATAGGAGTGGGGATTTGATGAGTTTCCTTTTTTGTGGTACGAAGCCTAACGTGTATATACGTTAGGACAAGGAGGCTTATGCCAGAAACTCTTCCGCCACAGGAAGCTCGGAGAGCTCAGGTGGTCGAGAGGATCGCGGCTTGGAGGGATTTTCGCCGGGGTTCCATCACCAGCATCACGGGCCGCTGCGGCAAGGCCAACTGCCGTTGCCATCAGCCGGGGCAATCCGGCCATGGGCCAAATTTTCGGCTGACCCGTAAGGATCAGGGCAAGACGATTTCGGAGACCTTCTCCAACCCGGCCGCCGGACCGGCATGACCGCCGCCGGGCAACCATCGGTGAGCTACTCCTACGACAATGACAACCGGCTGACGCAAATTTCTCAGGGAAGTTCAACGGTCGGCTTCAGCTATGACAATGGCGGCCGACGGATATCCCTAACGCTTCCCAACGGCGTGACGGTGAGCTACAACTACGATCAGGCTTCGGAGCTTACGGGAATCACATACGCGCTAGGCTCGACGACACTGGGCAATTTGACCTATGGTTATGATGCCGACGGCCGGCGGACGACGGTTGGGGGGACAGACGCAGCGACGGGCTTGCCGCAGGCGTTATCCTCGGCAACCTACGACGCTGCCAACGAACTGACCAAGTGGGGCGGGACGAAGCTGAGTTATGATGCCGACGGCAATCTGACCAGCGACGGGACGAACAGCTACACGTGGGACGCCCGCAATCAACTGGCCTCAATCAACAGCGGCGCGTACAGCTTCGAGTATGATGCGTTTGGCCGCCGCATTGGGGACAGTGGCACAGGCTATCTTTATGATGGGCCGAATGTCATTCAAGAAGTGGCCGGCGGCTCGCCGATTGCCAGCCGGTTGACCGGTGGCGTGGATGAATTCTTCAGCCTCTCCAACTCGAACGGAACGTTCTATCCGCTGACGGACGCGCTGGGCAGCACGATTGCGCTCACCGATTCGACCGGGGCGGTGCAGACGCAATATACTTACGAGCCTTTCGGAAATACAACGGTCAGCGGGCCCGCCGAAGGAAACAGCTTCGAGTACACCGGTCGCGAGAACGACGGCACGGGGTTATACTACTATCGGGCCCGGTACTACAGCCCGGTTTACCAGCGGTTCATCTCGGAAGACCCAATGGGGTTAGGTGGCGGTTTCAATCTTTATGCATATGTAGGAAACGAGCCTGTGGAGCTTCAAGATGCCTTTGGGCTTCACCCGACCAAGCCACAGTGGTGGCCTCCATTCGTTCCGTATTGGAATCCTTGGGGGGGCAACCCTCCGATTGCACCCCCGCAGCCAAGTTCGCCTAACCATGCGCCCCCCTACACCCCTAATCCCAAAGACTTTCTTCCTCACGCGCCGGCACAAGACTGTCGGCTCTTAACTGACATGGAGCTCGCGGGGGATGCATTTGATTTTGCCGATACGAGCAGCGCTGCAGCACAAGCCCTTAATCCTGAGGGTTCGGTCCCTGATTTCTCCGGTCCCGGGGAGCCCGCCAGTCGCCTCCCTTCGTATGGTTTAGAGAAAATCCTCGCGTTCGAATCGGGATGCCAATAATGGCTGGTATTGCGGATTGCATGTTTGGTATAGGATGAACGTATTACGCTTTATGCTTGGTTCGGGCAAGCGAGTTCTTATCCTCATCCTTAGGGTGCTTCTGGTTGCGAGCGGGCTGTATTTGTTTACCCGTCCGCGCCTTGGATCCTTTAGCTGGTTGGACGCCCACCACTTTTGGACAACTATCGTCGATTTTGGTTCCGGTGTACTTCTCATGGCATTGGCATTTGCTTTCCCAAGCAAACCATCCAAGCGCACTCGCGGCTAAAATGCGGACATCGGCGTTGGTTTAATGACGCTTGGTCGGTCGAGGACCCTTTCGTCCGACCGCATTTCAAGCATAGCGCAAAGTATATTTAAAGTATCCGTCCGGCGGACCCAGGTTGGGATTGCTGCGACATGGATGACAGATTTTGGTCGCCCTGCGCTGCAGTGCTGGCCGGTGAAATTTTAAGGTGTGAAGAGGCCGCCGGCTTCGATCTCCGCGA
>JAKAWO010000154.1 GCA_021827255.1 Acidobacteriota bacterium
AGCCTGAACCGGGTCGGTGGGCGCGATATCGTTGGCCTTCCTCAGCGACGCGACCGTGATGCGATATTTCCGGGCAATCTCATCCAGTGTTTCGCCTGCCGTCACCCGCGTGGCGCGCCACCAAATGCGCTTGGATGGAGGAATGGAAGCGATGGCTCGCTCATACTCCCGCTTCGTGCCCAGCGGCAGGTTGAGAACGAAATCCGGATCGTCCACTGGAGTCGTCCATCGCAGCAGGCTCGGATTCAGCTTGACCAGTTCCTCGGGCGGCTGCCCGATAATATCCGCCACCAAGCGGAGGTCGGTCGGGACGGGTGTCACCACCCGGTCCACCCGGAGTGGCGCGTCCGGTGCGACGTTGAAACCATACGCCTGCGGGTCTTTGCAAATCAGAGCGATGGCAAGAAAGATGGGAACGTAGTTCTCCGTCTCGGTGGGCAAAACGTGCAACTCGCGCAGCTTCCAGAAATCGGCGTAGCCGGTTCGCTCAATAGCGCGCTGGACCGTCAAAGATCCGCTGTCATAGGCCGCCATGGCCAGGTACCAGTCGCCGAATTCCTCATAGAGGTCTTTCAGGTGGCGGGCTGCCGCCTCCGTGGATAGAACCGGATCCTGACGTTGGTCCACCCAGCGGTTGCACCTGAGGCCGTTCAGCCGGGCTGTGCCCAGCATGAACTGCCACATCCCCCGCGCCCCAGCGCGCGACACCGCCAAGGGATTAAAAGCGCTTTCCCCCGCCGCCAGATAAATCAGGTCCTGCGGCAGCCCCTCTTGCGCCAAGGCCTTGTGGATAATGGGGGCGTAACGGTCCTCGCGCCGCAGCACCTTCTCGATAAAATCTCTGCCCTGACCCTGAAAGAAGGACAGGTAGCCGTCCACCACGTCGTTCGAAACCAGCGGCAAATCGGAGTGCAGCGAGCGCATCTCTTCCTGGGCCCGCAGGCGGACCTTCGGGTTCACCGGGAAGGTCAAGCCGGCGAATGAGTCCAGTGGCGCCGGCTCGTATTCGTGGTTGCTCAGCGTGTTGCCGCTCTGGACGGTTGCCAGCTCGAGCTCGTAGGTTTCATGCACCAGCTTTTCAAACTCATTGTAGAGCCGGTCGTGGCTGCGAACGTCGTAAGGAGATTCGAGGAGCATCGCCAGCGCGCGATCGTATTTTTGCTTGGCTTCCTCCATATTGCCTGACCGGTAGGCCGTCTGGCCCTCGGCGTAGGCGGCTTCCACTTTGGCCATCAGCTCGCCGATGGCGTCTGGCGCGTTCGCAGGCGTTAACTGGGGTTTGGGATGGAGGGCGGGTGAAGTGGTGGGAAAAGACTGCGGTACGGGTACCGAACGCGTGGGGAGACTAGCAGCCGCAGGGTTTGAGGTATGGGAGCAGGAAGCCAGCAGCCCCGCCAACCCCAAAATGCAGACAACCTTCATCCACCGCAAGCTCGCCCCTCCTCTGCCTTTTAATCGAAATGCTCCCCAGAGACTTCCCCGGGAAGAAAACGAACCGTTGCCGATTTTACGTTTGTCGCAAAGGAAGCGTCAACCTTAAAATCGCGAAAGGCGAAAGAATTTTGTGCTCGCCACGAGCTTATTCGTCCAGCTAGACTGATTACCGTGCAGGATTGCCAACCCCACAAGTCTCCCTTCGAAGACCTCAACGGGCAATAATTCCTAAGCGAAAATCGGAATTCGGGTCCGAATTCCTGAAGGGCGGACCCTTCGGGAGGCGCTCGCCTTAACCCCTCGATGCTTTGGCCGGCTTACAACCAACTCCTCAGACGGGTTAAAACATCGGAGCCCTCATCATGCACATGCCTTTGCCGAAGGCTTTACTTCTTATAGTAGGCAGCGTTGATCTCGGTGTAATGCGACCATTTTTCCGGAAGGTCATCCAGCGGGAAGATCGCCGAAACCGGGCACACCGGGACGCACGCGCCGCAGTCAATGCACTCGACGGGATCAATGTAAAGCAGCGGAACGTCGGCAAAGTTCGCCTCATCTTTGCGCGGATGGATGCAGTCCACCGGGCAAACATCCACGCAGGCGGTGTCTTTGGTGTTCTCGCACGGTTCAGCAATGATATAGGCCATGACAGCTATTTCCTCCGTGGGAATGTCCTTGCCGGGTGCTACTCGGCCCGAACGCTCTCAAATATAGCCGCGAGCCTGCTTAGGCGCGAGGACTTAAGTCGTGGGCTTGCGTCGGCGTTCGCCTCAAGCATAGGATGATGAGGACTCTATGCCTGTGCTCGATGCCATTGAAACTTTGCGGCGCGTTCCGTTTTTTGCTGTGCTAGCGCCGGAAGATTTGCGGGCGGTGGCCAGCCACTGCGGCGTGCGGCGACTGAGCCGTGACGAAACGCTCTTCAACGAAGGCGACCCGTCGGAGGGGCTCTTTGTCGTACAGTCCGGAGCGGTCAAGCTATTCAAGATGGCGGAAACCGGCCGTGAGCAGGTGCTGGTGATCGAGCGCGCCGGCTCGACGGTGGGAGAACTGGCGGTCTTCGACGGCGGAGCCTACCCCGCCTCAGCGGCGGCCGTCGAGGACTCCACGCTGCTTTACCTTCCCAAGCGCGAGTTCCTCGATCTGTGCCGCCGGAATTCCGCCGTGTCGTTCGCTGTTATCCGGGCGCTCGCGTGGCGGTTCCGCTACATGGCCTCGCTGGTCGAAGAGCTTTCGCTCAAGGAAGTCAGCCATCGCTTGGCGCGCTTCTTGCGCGACCGCGCTGCGCTCGCGGGCGTGCGCAGCCGGCGCGGCATCGAGTTTCCGCTCGAAGAAACCAACCAGCAGATCGCAGCGGAAATCGGCACCGTCCGCGATCTGGTCAGCCGCAACCTCCGCCGCTTCGTGGACCGCGGCATCATCAAAATGGAACGCCGCAAGGTCATCGTCCTCGACCTGGCCGAGCTCGAAGCCCAAATCGCCGGCTCCAAGCGCGCCACGGTCGAAAAGTGAGTTCTCTCTGCGTGTGCCGCCCTCCGCCTCGGCCTCCGCGAGCTAGCCGCTGCTCGTTTCGCGAGCGTCCGCGGGGGCGGAGCGAGCCACCTCAATTTTTGGTCGCAATGATGGCCGGCGAGTGTGAGCTGATATCCGCCGTCTCAATGCGGGCGAATCCGGCTTCTTTGAGCCAGTTCGTGTATTCGGCGAGCGCAAAAGTATCACCCTCGTCGCTATTGACGAGCATGTTGAGCGCGAACAGAAGCGGGAACAGCGGAGTGGTGCGCCCCTCGTTGGGGATCATATCCAGAATCGCCACGCGGCCGCCGGGCTTGAGGGCGCGATGGAGCCGCTCAAAAAGGCTGCGAGAGGACGCCTCTCCTTCGGAGTGGACGATGTTGCCGAGGAGCGCCAGATCGTACCGGCCATCGGCCAATTCCACCTGCTTCAGGTCGCCGGGAAGAAAGTCGTAGCGGTCCTCGACACAGTGCTGGCGAAGGAATTGCCGCGTCAGCTCCAGGACCTTTGGGAAGTCCTGGGCCGTCACGCGCGCTGCCGGGTTCGCTTCCGCCACGGCGATGCCCCACACGCCCGAGCCGCACGCCACATCCAGCACGCGCATGGGGCGGTTCCCGTTCCCCGCTCCGAGCGCCTGCGCCAGGCGTCGCGCCGATTCTCGGTTGGTGATATGCAGGCTCCGCACTAGCGTAGGGAAAAATTCTTCCGCAGCCTGCTGCTGATTGACCGCATGGCAAGCCTTTCCGGTGCGCACGCATTCCGTCAAATGGCTCCACGCTTCCCACAGCCAATCGTTCTCCATGATGGCGCCCACATAGTCGGGACTTTCGCGCACCAGATAACGCTCCGCCAGCGGCGTGAGCGAGTACCGACCGTCTTTCTTGCCGAGCAGCTCGAGGCCCGCCAGCGCATCCATCAGCATGCGCATGCCGCGCTCGGAGGCTCCCGCCGCGCTCGCCAGCGCGGCGGCCGTTGTCTTGCCCTCCGCAAGATGGGAAAAGACCCTGAGCTGCAAGGCCGCCGTCAAGATGCGCGACGGCGCGAACGAGAAATGAAGCTGGGTCAGCTTTTGCGTGTCGAGCGCGCGATCCACTTTCCCGTGAGTTTCCATGACGGTCCTCCTTCTATGAAGTCCCACATTGTAAACGAATTTTATGGGCTTGCCCGCAGGGCCACCCCGTTATTGGCTCGCGGTTACTACGTCGAAGAAACACGGAGGCCCGCTATTTGCCGGCCGGTTCCAGGGATTGGAGGTACTCAATAACTGCGGCCGCGTCCGCGCGTGACATTTGATAATATGGCATCGGAGGCGCCGGCGGCCTCCCATTCTTGTCAGTCGCCTGTGTCAGCAGCCGCATCGCTTCCCCCACTGTTACAGTCGGCAAGCCCGCGATCGGCGGCGCCGTGGCAACCCAGCCCGGCACAGATCGGATGGGTCGAAAGTCCAGCCGGGCGCCGGCAAGGTTTTCGCCAGGAACAACTTGCCCCCTTGCATTATGGGGCGAGTGGCAGTCGCCGCACTTTCCGACGTCCTGAACCAGGTATCTGCCCCGCGCGATTTGGCTCCGCTTGCTGGACGCCGTCCCGCGCCCGTAAAGGCTCAATGCCATTATGGCCGAGCAGCTTGCTCCGAGCAAACCAGACCTTACGAATCTCAACTCTGCCACATCGCGTTCGGCTTTGTGGCGAGCCGCCGGGGTCGGTAACGACAAGGTTTGGGGCATGGCCACCTCCTCTATCTGCACGTATAGCATACCTTCAGATAAAGGCCACAAAAAAAGGAGAGCCAAAAAGCCCCACGTCTATGTCGCGCACCCCGAAAAACCGCCCGCCTTCGCGTTTGACGCTCCCTATGCTACGATGAGGAATCGCGGGAGGAGGGGGCGTTCTGCGCCCGACGCCGCGCCGGGCCTCAACTTCGCAAGGCCGTTGGCTTATGCCCACAACCGAAACAAAAAGGCCGCGAGTCGTGAGCGGCATGCGGCCCACCGGCAAACTACACCTCGGCAACCTGGTGGGCGCGCTTGAAAACTGGATCACGCTTCAAGCGAAGCACGATGGCTTCTACTTTGTTGCCGACTGGCATATGCTGACCACCGATTACGCAGACACCTCCGAGCTGCAAACGAACATTCAAGAAATGGTCACCGATTGGCTCGCGGCCGGCCTCGATCCCGAAAAAGCAACACTCTTTATTCAGTCGCATCTTCCCGAGCACGCTGAGCTATTTCTCCTGCTCTCGATGATCACGCCGCTTGGATGGCTGGAGCGCGTGCCGACCTACAAGGAGCAGCTCGAAAACGTCCACAACAAGGATTTGCGCATGTACGGCTTCCTGGGCTACCCGGCGCTCCAAGCGGCAGATATTCTGATGTACAAGGCGGACGCGGTGCCGGTCGGCGAGGACCAGGTGGCTCACGTCGAGTTGACGCGCGAGATCGCCCGGCGGTTCAACCTTGCTTACGGGCCAGCATACGGCACCAGCGGCGAGAAGTTGGACGGGAGAACCTACGCCGAGGCCTCACTAGAGGGGAAGGCGGAGTTCGTCCATCGGGGGCTGGTGAGCCTTGCGGGCTTTTTCCCCGAGCCCCAGTCGCTCTTGACGCCCGCGCCTCGCCTGCCCGGGACCGATGGCCGCAAGATGTCGAAGAGTTACAACAACGCAATCTATCTTTCCGATCCACCCTCGGTTGTCTCAAAAAAGCTGGCGACGATGATGACCGACCCGGCCCGCAAGCGCCGGAGTGATCCGGGCAACCCCGACGTGTGCCCGGTGTTCGACCTGCACAAGGTGTTCTCAACTCCGGCGGAAATAGACCGCGTCAACCGCGAGTGCCGCACGGCGGAAATCGGCTGCCTGGAGTGCAAAGCCATCGTGGCGGCGCGCATCAATGCCCGCCTTGCGCCCATCCAGGAACGGCGGAACATTTACGAAGAGCAGCCACAGAAAGTTCGGGATATTCTCAAGCAAGGAACCGCCAAAGCGCGGCAGGTGGCGCAGGCGACAATGGCTGAAGTTCGCCAGGCCATGAAGCTGGCTTAAATGCCCGACGATTTGACGCCCGCAAATTCGGAACCCTTGAGCGGCGAGCCGGAAGGCACTCCAGCCACTCCGCCGGCAAAGCGCGCCACGCGCGCCCTCACGCTTCCGCCGGCCATCCAGCTCACGGCTTACCAAGGCCCGCTCGATTTGCTGCTCGATCTCATCCGCCAGCAGCAGATCAATATCTACGACATTCCCATCGCCCAGATCACGCGGCAATATCTCGATTACATCCGCATGATGGAGGAGCTGAATATTGATTTGGCAGGGGAATTCATTCTGATGGCGGCGACGCTGATCTACATCAAATCGCGGACGCTCTTGCCGCCTGATCCTTCCGCGCCGCCCGAAGAGCAGGAGGACCCGCGCACGGACCTGGTCCACCGCCTGCTCGAGCACGAGCAGTTCAAGAACGCCGCCGAGATGCTCCAATCCAAGCGCACAGTCGAAGATGCCACCTGGAGCCGGCCTGGAATCGGCGAGTTTGCGGAGGCCGAGGATGAGCCGGGCCTTGCGGTTTCACTCTTCGACCTTATTTCCGCGTTTCGGGCGGTCCTCGAGCGCGCTCAAAAGCGCCCGCCGCTCGAGATCACGCGCGAGGAAGTCACCGTCCGCGACATGGTGGAGCACATTCAGCGCGTGCTAAGTGAAAATGCCGGCCCCGTCACGCTTGAAGCCCTGGCCGCCGGTTACACTTGGCGGCAGGCCCTCATCGCCCTGTTTCTGGCGCTCTTGGAACTGGTCAGGTTGCGCGCCATCCTGCTGCGCCAGGAGAATCTGTTCGCTCCCATTACCCTGGCCAAGAGCGCCCGATTTGCGGAAGCCGTCGCCAGCGTCAACGCGGCGTCGCTCGAAGAAAGTTTGGGGGAAATTTAGCGAACGAGCGATGGAACGAATTTGCGATCAGGAGCTCGCGGAGCGCCAGCGAGTTGCTGGCCGCTGAACCTGGGCAACCGAAAACTGAGCACTGAGGGGTGAAAACCTCTGATGCTGAATGACGACACCCTCAAGGCTTTACTGGAAGCTATTATCTATGTTGCGCCGGAACCGGTGTCGCTCGATGCCATGGCCCGAGCGCTCGAGGGCGAATCGCGGGAGCGGATCAAGGCCAAGCTCTTTGAATTGATGAACGATTACGCTTGGCCGCACCACGGCATCCACATTCGCGAAGTGGCTGGCGGCTACCAGTTTTCCTCCAAGCCCGAGCATCACGAGGTGCTGAGCCAGTTTGTCAAGAGTCTGAGGCCACCGCTGCGGCTTTCAAAGCCGGCGCTCGAGACGCTG
>JAKAWO010000003.1 GCA_021827255.1 Acidobacteriota bacterium
GCCGCGGTGATACTGAAGATAGAGTTCACTTTTCCAGACCGGGAGGTTCAGCTTGGCGAGATCGCTCTCGACATCGTTGAAGAACTCCTGGGCGGTCGAGAACTTGAAGTTCGGGAAGGCGGCTTGGGGCGAATTCTGCCATCTCACGGCGGCGTCGAGCATCGCCCGCGTTGGCCCGCCGCCGTGATCGCCCACCCCATAGAGGAGCATCTGCTGGCGGTAGCCTGAGCACAAGGGAGTGTCTTCAGCAATGTACTGAGAGTCCCGGACAGGACTGATGCCGTTCGAGTAGCCGTGGGGAAAATAGGTGAGCACGCGGCTGCCATCGGGCGACTCCCACCAGAAGAGCTTGTAGGGAAACGGCGTGGTGTCATTCCAGGACATTTTCTGGGTGATGAAATAGTCCACGCCGGAGCGCTTGTAAATCTGAGCGAGTTGCCAGCTATAGCCAAACGAATCGGGATTCCAGCCGATCTTCACATCCACGCCGAACTTCTGCTGGAAATACCGCTTGCCGGTCAGGAGCTGACGCACCAGGGATTCACCGCAGGGCATGTTGAGGTCCGGTTCGCACCACATGCCGCCCACCATCTCCCAGCGGCCGTCTTTCACCCGCCGCTGAATCTCTTCAAACTCCGGGGGATAGTATTTTTCCAGCCACAGAAAGTCCTGAGCGGAGGACTGCGCGTAAATGAAGCCGGGATACTCGCCGATGAGCTCGAGCGCCGTGCCGAAGGTGTCGCGCACCACCTCCAGCGCTTCTTCCCAGGGCCACAGCCAGGCCAGGTCAATGTGAGAATTCCCGACGGCGCGAATGGTGAATTGCTTCATCCATCCCGCCAAGGGTTGCATTTTCCGGTCCGCTTCGGTCAGTGACTGATCGAACACTTTCTGGTCGCCGTGCTCGAGCGCGCCAAAATCAATGGTCTTGACCGCAGCCGCCAGTTGCGAGTTTCGCTCCGCCTGGCCTTCAGGAAATCCACGCGAGGCCGCCTGAACGGCCAAAATTTCTTCCAGCATCGTCTGGGGGTTTGACCGAGTGACGGGATAATCCACTTCGAGGCGTGAAAAAATGCCCGCCGGGTCGGGCGCGTAAGCGGCGATCAAAAACTTCTGGCCCGGCGCCGCGCTGTCGGTCAGCAGAATCGGTTGCTGAGTGTTGCGGTACGCCATCTCGATCAGCGAGCCGCCAGAAAAGGCTCGCATCAAACCGGGTCCGCCGAAGAAGAGGCGCAGGTCGAGGCGAACAGGGAGTCCTTCGATGTCATATCCGCCCATCGTCTTGGGAATGACAATCCATTTGCGAAACCACATCCCCATCCCGTTGGGCAGAGGCTGGCGGTGCTCGCCCGGCTTGAGGCGGTGAAAGATGGGCCAGGTGGAATCGTCAAGGCTCGGATCCTCAGGGTGAGACAAATTATCGGGATGCATTTTCCACCCTCGAATGGGTTCTCCTAGCATGGCCTCGAGTTTCGCCAGTGGTTCGGCAAAAGGATTGTTCTGAAAGCCGCGAGCGCGAGCTTGCGGCGCCGCTAACAGGACACCTGCATTCAGCCATCGTTCCACTAGAAGGGAGGATGCCGAAGCTTGAAGAAATCTGCGGCGGTCGAGTGAGCGCATTTTCTAACCTCCAGGGCTGCCGGAGGACCGCGGGGGCGCGCGCCTCCGGCTCACCAGTATAATCCGCGGCGAGATGATGGGCCGCGGCCTCGTTGAACTATAAATCCATCCTGCCTCGGGCGGCAAGGGGCGGCGTTATTCGAGGGGCTCAAAGCGCCCTCCCTTCCAAGGGCAGACCTTCTCAACGGCAAGCGTCCGGACGGGCGCGCCGCGCCCGATGACGTAAAAACGGACGCGACCTTTCCAGATGGGAACCATCCTGCCGCCTTGCAGTTCAAAGGTAACCTTGCCCTGCGTTTTTGTGCCGGGCGCGCCGATATTTCTTACTGCGGGCGCGAGCACTTTGATTGCAGAGGGATAGAAGGTGAAATTTGTCAGTTCGAGCGGGGCTTGCCAAACCGTGCGGAATCCTTGCGCGCTCACCTGGCGGATCACCATTTTTCTGAGGCTCGATCCAAGCCCGGAGGGCGCGGCTTCGGTTGAAACCAGGCATTCGCCGCCACTGCCGCGAAGGTCCTGAACCTCCATAGCTTTGATGGCCGTTCCCATGCCGGCGTAAGGGAAACTGAGGAACGGCCCGCCGACATACTTGCCGTTGGCCGGACTGAAAAGCTGGAGCTGCACTTGGGCCAAGGCGCGGGTGCCGACCCAGGCAACCAGCAGAGGCTTTCCTTGCGCGCGGGGCACGAGAAACCGGACGATCACGGCATGCCCTGCCACAAAGTCGTGGAGATAATCGCCGCCCATCGCGTCCAGGAGCGCGCGGTCGGTGGGGAAGCGATCCGGCGGTATCTGTTTGATCGAGCGGCTATCCGCCCAGCCAATTACCTTCTCCAGGTTCGCTGGATTCGCCGCCGCGAGGCGTACCCACGCAACCCCGCCTTTCGATTTCGTTTCGAGCATCTCCGCCAGCTCGCCTCGGCCGAGCTTCCCTATCACGGCCTTTGCGTCGGCGGGTTTTCTTAAGAGAACAGTCCCTCGATCGGGAACGTAAGCCCAGGCGAGCCGCACAGGGGTTGTTGGCTTCTCGCGCCGTCGGGCAAAAGCAGGCGGGAAGACCCATGCGGCAAGCACAATGGCGGCAATCACGCGCTGGCTCATTCTGCCTGCTATTGTTCACTCCAAAGCGTACTTTGACAATTGGAATTTTCCATTCGCTTCACGACGCCCTACTTGTTGTCCGCTACGGCCTTGCTCCCGGGTGGGCCTTTCGAATGGAAACTGGGGGGAAAGAGTTGTAAGCTTTTGCTTGAGACGACGTTGGGAGAGGAGGGTCCTCCGTTGCTCGCCTTCAGGTCCTACCTCGGCTTCTTAATCTTTGTATCCGTGATCTTGGGGGTCTGTTTCGGCGCTCGGCCTGCGCTAGCCCAAGGACCTCCTGGCGCCATGATGGCGCCCCCCGAAGAGATGAACTTTGGCGTCAGTCAAATGGGCGCTCTGGCCCGCAATCAGAAAGAGTGGGCGGTTGCGGGCCGGGTGATGACCATGTCGGGAAATTTCATCCGGGGCGCCCACGTGCTGGTCAGCCCTCTCCAGGCGGACGATCGCCGGGTTCTCGAGTCGGGTGCTTCGGGCGATTTCCAGACTGTCTATTTTTTGACCGAGCTGTACGTCACGGATTTTGAAGTGTGGCTGACTGTTAAGAAGGAAGGCTTCGAGACGGCGCACGAACTCATCCATTACGCTGATTTCCCCAACCCGGTTTGGCTTCCGATAACGCTCCGGACGGAAGGGCAGGACCCTACGCTGCTTCCGCGGCAGGAACTTATTTCGCACCTCGTGCCTGAACTTCAATCGCTCGGGCCTTCCGACGGGCTCCTGGCCAAGAGCGAAAAGGAGTATGCGAAGGGTGTGCGGGAATTTGTCGGCAAAGGCCGCCCGGACCTTTCGTTGGATGATTTTTACGATGTGGCCAGGCGCAATCCGAATTGCGCAAAGTGTCGAACCATGCTGGCGCTGGCCGAACTTGACTCCGGCAACTGGGACGGCGCGGCGCGGAACGCTGAATCGGCCGCCCAATGGACTCTGAAAAACACGGCGGGCGGGAGCCCTGAAGCCCTGGAGTTGGCTGGCGTGATGGAAAGCTGGCTTCACAATCCAAAGGCTGCGACCTATTTCCTGGTCGATGCGCACAAGCTGAAGCCGAGTGACCCGCTCGTGCTTCAGGAAATCGGGCGCGCACAATTCGAGCTTGGAAGGTTTGAAGTGGCCGACACTTACCTTTCAAAGTCCATAGCGGCCGGCGCAGGGCCCGAGGCGCGTCTCCTCAAGGTGCAGGCCCTGCTCGGCGAAGGCAGTCTCGATAAGGCGAATGCGGAAATGCGCCGTTTCCTGAACGGACGGAAAGTGGAAACGATGCCGATCGAGGTTCGCCGAGTCTGGGCCGAGCTTCAAAATGGCAAGCAGATAAGGGCCCTTTACGCCGAATCGGGCAAGAGAAAGGTAAGAACAGCCGCCTCTTTCGACTACCTCCACTACACCGCCCGGCAACTCAAGGGCTTGGTACCCGCCAAAGACCAGAGCCGACTGAAACCGATTCTGGCTGCGGTCGGGGAGAATGTCGCCGCCCTATTCCGAAATTTCCAGAACACGATTTCGGTGGAGCAGATTCGCCAGGAACAACTTCGTCGGAATGGCAAGATTTCAGCGTCTCGTAGCGGGAAGTATCGTTATCTCTGCCTGGTGCCTTCCCACCACTCGATTCTCGGATTCACCGAATACCGGCAGAACGTGGAGCGGGGTGGAGGATTGCCCAGGGGGCTGGACAGAGGCTACATGTTGACCTCGGGATTTGCGTCGGCAGCGCTTGTCCTCCACCCCGCTTTTCAGTCTCAATCAAAATTTCGCTACCTTGGCCGCCAGGTGGTGGACGGCCACGAGACCTACGTCATTGCTTTCGCCCAGGAACCGATGAAGGCTCGGCTGATGGGAGCCTTCGATTTCGGCAATCACCGCGCGCTGATTTTCGAGCAGGGTTTGGCCTGGGTCAACACCCGGAATGACGAGATCGTCCGTCTCCGCACCGACCTGCTAAAGCCGTTACCCGAAGTCCGACTGAGGGAAGAAACCACCCAGATTGATTACCACGATGTGCGCTTCAAGAAGCTGGCGCGAGCATTCCCGCTTCCGGAGACGGTTGTTGTGACCGTCCATTGGAACGGCAAGAGGCTTCGCAATGTGCATCGCTATTCGGATTTCAAGCTCTACAATGTGGGTCTCTCTGAAAAAATCAAAGTGCCCAAAACGCAGAACGCGGCCTCCAAAGCCGTGACCGATTCCTCCAACCCGCCGGTGGGGTCGAAAGTGGCCCAACCGTAATCGCCATTGCAGCCCGCGCGAAAACGGCATCCGAAAACTTTCGTTACGCATATAATGGCTGTGATGCGCTTGGACGGACTGGCAGGACGGTGAAGCGCGGCGCTCGGTCGTCCGCCATGCGACGAAGAAGCTCAGATGGCCACGGCAATTTCAGAAAAGGCGGGTGTCAAAGCGGAGCACGAGCCGGTCATCGGCCTCGAAGTTCACGTCCAGCTACTCACTCAGTCCAAAGCCTTCTGTTCCTGTTCGACCCGGTTCGGCGACCCGCCCAATTCGAATACCTGCCCGGTGTGCCTGGGCCTCCCGGGAGCGCTGCCGGTTCTGAACCGCGAGGCCGTGAGCATGGCGATGAAGGCGGCGATGGCTCTTGGTTGCGCGATCAATTCCCGTTCGCGTTTCGCGCGGAAGAATTATTTTTATCCTGATTTGCCGAAGGGTTACCAAATCTCACAGTACGAAGAACCGCTGGCCGAACGGGGCTGGCTGGAGATTGAAGTGAACGGCGCGCGGCGGCGCATTGGCATCACCCGAGTCCACATGGAAGAGGACGCCGGCAAATCGCTGCACGAAGGTTTTGCGGATTCCGACACCAAGTCCTACATTGACCTCAATCGCTCGGGGGTGCCGCTGATCGAGATTGTCAGCGAGCCTGATCTGCGCTCGCCCGAGGAAGCTTACGACTACCTGACGCGCCTGAGAACGCTGATGCTCTATCTGGGCGTCTCGGACTGCAACATGGAGGAGGGCAGCTTGCGGTGCGACGCCAACGTCAGCGTCCGGCCTGCCGACTCGCCGGATTTCGGCGTCAAGACGGAAGTGAAGAACCTGAACTCATTCAAATTTCTGCAACGGGCGCTAGCCTACGAGATCGAGCGCCAAATTCGAGTTCTGGAGCACGGCGGCGCGATCGAGCAGGAGACGCGGCTTTGGGACAGCCGCGAGCAGAAGACCTTCGGCATGCGGAGCAAGGAATTCGCGCACGACTACCGATATTTTCCCGAGCCTGATCTCGCCCCGCTCGAAGTTTCCGAGGCGTGGAAAGAAGAAGTTCGCAGGTCGTTGCCGGAATTACCGGAGTCGCGGCGCCATCGGCTGATGGCCCAGTACGCTCTGCCGGCTTACGACGCCACTCAGCTCACGTCCTCGCGCGAGCTGGCTGATTTTTTTGAGGCGACGGCCAAGACTTCGGGAGAGTCTAAACTTGCCGCCAACTGGATTCTGAGCGAATTGCTCTATCTCTTGGGGGAAGCGGGCCGGGCGATCTCCGAATCTCCGGTTTCGCCGAGCC
Source organism: Acidobacteriota bacterium (assembly GCA_021827255.1). Lineage (GTDB taxonomy): Bacteria > Acidobacteriota > Terriglobia > UBA7540 > UBA7540 > JAKCCV01. Next base: position 6,227 of record JAKAWO010000003.1, read on the forward strand.
ATCTGGCGGAATTGATCCGGCTGATTTCCGGTGGGACACTTTCCGGAAAGATGGGAAAGGAAGTTCTTGCCCAGATGTTCAGGTCGGGGCAGCCCGCCTCGGCGGTGACGGCGGAGCGAGGGCTCGAGCAGATCACCGACCAGGAAAAGATCGCCGCGGTGGTTCGAGAAATCATTGCCGCCCATCCTCAACAAGCCGAGCAGTACCGGAAGGGCAAAACGGCGACGCTCGGCTGGTTCGTCGGCCAAGTGATGAAGGCCACGCGCGGCCAGGCGAACCCGCAGGCCGCGCAGGAGACATTGAAAAAGGAGCTGGGATGAGCGGCGACGGATATTGCTCAGCCGATGGGCGACGGTTGAGTTTTTTCGCCTCGCCCAGGTGGTGCTTTGATGAAAGCGAGAAGCCTTAGACTCGCGCTGGCGGCGCTGGCGATTCTCTCGGCCGGGGCGGGGCGGCCTTTGTGGGCGGCGGCGCAGACCTCCGCGCCGCGGCCACAACAGAGGGTCTTGCCCGCTGAACATCCAAGATCCTCCAAGGTATCCCCTGCCGGAACCGCTCAGGCACGAGCCAATGCGCTTCTTGAGGAAGGCGTGACGCTCCAGCAGGAAGGCAAAATAGCGGCGGCGATTCTCAAGTTTCGGGAGGCCATCCAAGCCAACCCGAATTGGTCCAGGGCCTACGTGGCCCTTGGCGGCGCGCTGGACCGCCATCACGATCTGCCGGGCGCCATGGAGGAATACCGCAAGGCTTTGCGCTTGGATCCCGATGACGCGCTGGCGCACCTCAATCTGGGCATGGCGCTGCGGCGCCAAGGACATATGAGGGCGGCGCTGGGAGAGCTGGCGAAGGCGGTGGATCTCGCGCCCGAAAGCGCCACGGCGCACAACGAATTCGGCCTAGCTCTGGCGCTCGATGGAGTTTTGCACACCGCCGTCCAGCAATTCCGCACCGCGGTCATGCTGAAACCGGATTGGGCTGCGGCCCGGAACAATTTGGCGAACGCGCTTTCCCTGGGCGGCAATCTACACCAAGCTGTTCGCCAGTACCGAAAGGCGATCGCGCTGGCCCCTCATTGGGCGGAGCCGCACAACAACTTGGGCAACGCGTTGCGGGATTTGGGCGACAGCCAAGGAGCCGTGGCCGAGTACCAGAAAGCATTGCGTCTGGATCCAAATTATGCTGCGGCGTACAACGATCTGGGGCTGGCGCTTAAAATGGGTGGCAACGTAGAAGGCGCCATCGCCGACTACCAGAAAGCCGTGCGCTTAAAGCCCGATTACACCGCGGCGCACAGCAACCTGGCGGCCGCTTATTACCAAAAGCACGAGTGGCAATTGGCGGTCGAGCAATACCGTGAGGCGGTGCGGGTCGAGCCGAAGATGGCCAGCGGCCACTTCAACCTGGGGTTGGCGCTGGAGGCGGCGGGCCGGCGTCACGCGGCGCTCGGCGAATACGAAGAAGCCATGAAGCTCTCACCCCACATTGGGCTTTACCGAGAACAGTACCAGCGTCTGGCCCGGGAGCTGTCCAATCCGCCGGCCCCGCCGCCCAAAACCACTGGCGCCGCAACCGCTCCGCTGGTCCCGCCGCCCGCCCGCCAGGCCGGCGCCGCTTCGTCCAAAGCGCCGGCGGCGCCCGCGACTCGGGCGTCTTCCACCGAGCCTCCCAAACCCCAAAGGTCAAAGCGCAAACGGCGCGCTCCCCATTTGCTGCGCCGCCTGCTGCGCCGGCCTCTGCCGCCTAACTAAGATTCGTCCCATCGCGGCGCGAAGTGGTCGCGCGGAGTTTGCCGGAGCTATTCCCGCAGCAGCGCGGCAAGGGAGGGACTGTGCTTGTAGCCGAAGGTCGGATGGTAGCAATAGAGAATGCGGAGCGGGCGCTCACCGAGAAGCGAGAGGTTGACTTTTTCCTCCGCCCAACCCCGCGAGCCCATCGCTTCCTCGAAGGGCGGGACGCTCGACGGGTTGCGCCCCAGCAGGAAACGCTGAATGGAGAAGTAGGCGTCGTCGCCAAGGACCACGAGGGTGCGAAGATTGGGAAATAGTTCCAGCTCGGCGCGCAGGTGCTGAGTGCAATTTTGCACGGCTCGCTCGGGGACGTGCGGCCCCGAGGAGTGGCAGCGCACGGCGTCGGTCAGCACGAAGCGGCTCTTGAACTCCGCGAAGTCCTTCACGCCCAGCAGCTCAAAAAGGGCCGCCGTAAACCGGATCGTTTTCCCTTGGTTGCGGTAGAGGGAATTCTCCGAGCGGAGGGGCGCGCAGCGGCCGACCACGGCAATTTGCACGGAGTTTAAATCGGGATAATCCCTTTGCACGTGCTGGGCCAGAAATTCACGGGGCGGCAGCCGGATGGTGGTGATCGCGGCGCATTCGCGGCAGGCTTCGATCCGTAGCCGAAGCGATTCGGCGGCGAGTCCCGGAATGCGCGCTTTGGGGCTGGTGATGGGCGGACCGGTGATGGCGAGCTGGAGCAGCAGTTCGGCGGTGGCGCCGCGCGGTCCGAAGATGGCGTTGTCAATCAACCGGACGCTTCCCACTCGCGCGGCCACCAGCGCCACGGTTCCAGCCGTGATTTGTTGGACCGGCTTGAGCGTGGCGGGATGCACGATCGCCACGTAGTCAAGGTTGACGCCGGGATCAGCCAGGAGGATTTCCCGCATCGCCGCGACCACTCGGCTGGTTTCGTCCTCGCCATCGTGGACCATTTCCTGGGCTCGCGCCAGACTGCGCGAAAGAGCGAGCGCCGACCGCCGCTCGGCGTCGCCCAAGTAAAGATTGCGCGAGCTCAAGGCCAGGCCGTCTTCGTCACGCACGATGGGGCAAAGAACCAGGCGCGGGCTCAGGTTAAAATCCTCCACCAGGCGGCGAATAATGGCGGCCTGCTGAAAATCTTTCTGTCCAAAGTAAGCAATATCGGGTCGAACGATGTTGAAAAGCTTCAGCACCACGACGGCGACGCCGCGAAAATGGCCAGGACGCGCGCGCCCCTCAAGCGGCTTACCGAGCGGCCCGGGATCCACCCAGGTTCCGAACCCCTCCGGGTACATTTCGCTTGCGGAGGGCGCAAAGATGGCCTCCACATTGTAAGCGCCGAGCCGGTCAATATCCTGGGCAAGCTGCCGCGGGTAACGCTCCAAGTCCTCGCCGGCGCCGAACTGGGCAGGATTCACAAAGATGGAGACAACAACGACGTCGCATTGGCGCTTGGCTTGCCGCACCAGGCTCAGGTGGCCTTCGTGCAGCGCGCCCATGGTGGGCACGAGGCCGACGGATCTTCCGCCTGCCCGCGCTTCTTTGATGAAGGCTCGGATCTCTTCGATGGTCTTGATCACTCGCATGGGACGCGGATCGGGGAGTTCTCCTCCTGGCGCGAGTCTTGAGCAGGGCGCTCGAACGCAGCCGGCAAGGCCATGGACGGGTTGCCGTGAAAGGTTAGAGGATCACGCCCTGAACTTCTATCGGCCCTTTTGGCCGCTGATCTGAGGCAGCGGACCGACCGACCCGCCACGGGAGAGCGGCGGGCGGCCATCGAGATACGAGACCCCTCCCGAAAGCTCAGACCTTTCGCGCGGCTTCTTTTTCAAACTGCTCGCGCACACTGGCAGACCAGTGGTAGGACTCGGCATCCGCCGGATAGCGCCCCTGTTCTACGTCGGCTTTGAACTGCTCCATAGCTTGCTGAGTGGCCCGCCGAAGGTCGGCATAAGGGCGCACAAACTTGGCGGGCGGGGTAAAACTCATTCCCACCAGATCGTGGAAGACCAGCACTTGGCCATCACAGTCGGGCCCGGCGCCGATGCCGATGGTCGGAATCCTCAGCCGTCGAGTAATCAGCCGAGCCAACTCGCGCGGCATTGCCTCGAGCACCACGGCAAAGGCCCCGGCGTCCTCCACGGCCTGGGCGTCGCTCGCAAGCTCGCCGGCGGATTCAAGCGTCCTCCCTTGCGCGCTGTAGCCGCCGAGTCGGTTCACCGATTGCGGCGTCAGGCCGATGTGAGCCATCACTGGGATTTCCGCGTCCAGCAAACGGCGGATCACCCCAGCGCGCTTTCGCCCGCCTTCCAGCTTGATGGCTTCGGCGCCGCCCTCCTTCACCAAGCGCAAGGACGCGGCCAGGGCTTCCTTTTCCCCCAGGTGATAGGAACCGAAAGGCAAATCGGCCACCAGGAGGGCGCGCCGCGCGCCGCGCCGCGCCGCCCGCAAATGATGGAGCATCTCCTCCAGCGTCACCGGCACGGTTGAATTGTAGCCTAGGACGGTCTGCCCCAGGCTATCGCCGACCAGCAAAACGTCAAAGCCGGCTTCATCCACCATTCGCGCCGTTGGATAATCGTAAGCCGTGAGGCAGGTGATTTTTTCTCCCCGCAGCTTGCGCTCGAGGAGGATCGGGACGGTCATCTTGCTCACGGCCGCTTCGCGGTCCATGGCAACCTCCAAAAGGCGGTGATCTCAAGGACGCCGTGAATCCTTGATTTACGTTCCCGCCGTCTCAGTCCGCCGTAGCGGATCCGAGCGGCAGATAATACTGAGTCCCCTTGACCGGCTGGCTCAGGCGCGTGAGCAACTGCTGCAGATCTTCGCCGCGACCGACAAAATCAATTTCGGAGGTCTCAATCACCAGCAGGTTGCTCGCCTGATAATGGAAGAAGAAATGCTCGTAAGCGTTGACCACAGCTTCCAGATACTCATCCGAAATTCGGTGCTCGAAGGGAACATTCTTCTTCTCAATGCGCTCTCTGAGCTTCTCCGGCTTCGCTTGCAAGTATATCACCAGATCCGGGATCGGAATCTGCTCGGCCAGCAGAGCATGGTACTCCTCGTAAAGCGCCAGCTCCGCGTCGCTCAGGTTTAGGTTGGCGAAGATGCGGTCCTTCTCAAAGATAAAATCGCTGACGACCGTGCGGCGGGCAGTGGAAGCGAGATCGAGGTCGCTGAGCAGCCTATAGCGACGCAACAGAAAATAGGCCTGCGCCTGGAAAGCCGCCCCCGGCCGGTCGCGATAAAAACCTTCCAGAAATGGATTGTCCTCCGCGTCGCGGAGACGTTCAGCGCGCAGGCGGTCGGCCAGGATGTCCGCTAAGGAGGTTTTGCCGACGCGAATCGGCCCCTCGACCGCGATGAACCTCGGCGGGTCGTGTTCTGGCAGGCGGATCACTCGCCCTCGCGGCGATTCATAGACTCTTTCAAGCGGATCACTTGGCCCGCGTCCCGGGTTTCCGCCAGCAGCTCGAGCACCGTGCGCAGGGTGGCGGGATGCCGAAGGGTGGGGGCAAGCTCCCGCAGCGGAACCAGCACGAACCTCCGCTCCGCCAAGCGGGGATGCGGAATCGTGAGCCGGGCCACGCGAACGAGAGCATTTTCATAGAGCAGGATGTCAATGTCAATCGGCCGCGGTCCGAGCCGACGGCCGGGGCGCCGGCCGATGGCTCGCTCGATTTTCTTGAGCGCGCTGAGCAGCGACAGCGGCATCCTTTCCGTTTCTGCTTCCGCGACGCAGTTGATGAACCAAGCCTGAGCCGGAAACCCCACGGGCTCGCTGCGATAGAATGACGAAACACGTTTGACGCGCACGCCGGCGCTGGACATCTGCTCGAGCGCCTGGCGAAGGTGCGCGACGCGGTCGCCGAGGTTCGAGCCGAGTGAGAGGTAAACGCGCTTGCCCATCAGAATCGCCAGCGTTCGATGGCTCCCGCGCCTCGTTCTGCCGCCGGGCGCGGCGGCTGGCTTCAACCAAACAGGGTCGGGGCGCCGCCGACGGGCGGCAGGGGCATTTGAAGGTGTTGATAGGCCGCTTCGTTGGCCCGTCGCCCGCTTTTGGTGCGGCTGATGAATCCGATTTGCAGCAGGTACGGCTCAACCATATCCACCAGCGTATCCACTTCTTCGTTGAGCGTTGCAGAGATCGCCTCCACGCCGACCGGCCCGCCGTGATAATGTCGAATGATGGTGGAAAGAAAGGTGCGATCCAGGTCGTCAAGCCCCTGCGCATCCACGCCTTCGAGTTCGAGCGCCTGGCGAGCGACCTCGAGAGTGATCTGGCCGTCCGCCTTGACCTCCGCAAAGTCCCGCACGCGCCGCAGCAGCCGGTTGGCGATGCGCGGTGTGCCGCGCGCCCGCCGCGCGATTTCGCCCGCCGCCGGCGCATCGAGCTTCGCCTCCAAAATCTCCGCCGACCGCAGGATAATTTTCTGCAAGTCCTCGACCGAATAAAATTGCAGGTGAAAGAACAATCCAAAGCGGTTCCGCAGCGGCGCCGAAAGGCTTCCAGCGCGCGTGGTCGCGCCCACTAGCGTGAATTTTTTCAGCGGCACGTTGATGGTCTTGGCGAACATCCCCTTGTCCACCACAAAATCCACCTTAAAGTCTTCCATCGCCGGGTACAGAAACTCCTCGATATTGATGGGCAGCCGGTGAACTTCATCAATAAACATGACGTCACCCTCGCCAAGATTGGTCAGGATGCCCATTAGGTCGCCGGTGCGCTCGAGCGATGGCCCCGAGGTGGTGGTGATCTTCGCGCCCATCGCGTTGGCGATGATGTAAGCGAGCGTGGTTTTGCCGAGGCCCGGCGGCCCATAGAGCAGGGTGTGCTCGAGCGGCTCGCCACGCTGCTTTGCCGCCTGCAAGCCGATCGAGAGCTTTTCCACCACCGCCATCTGCCCCACGTATTCGCCCAGCGAGGGCGGCCGCAGCGTGCGGTTAAAGCTCTCCTCGTCTTTCGAGATCAAATCGGAGGAAACCAGTCTCACTCTCGACATAAATCTCTAGCCCGGCTCCATAGCCCGCGCGCTCTCCCGGCCCCTGACCACCGACTACTGCCGACTGCCATCTCCTTTCGCATGCACCCTCTCAAAAACCTTCTGTAAGAACTCCTCAATGTTTTTCAAATTCCTGTGCCGAGCAAAAATTTCGACGGCAGTGCGTTCCGCCTCGGCGCGCGAATATTCGAGTTGTTCGAGCACCTGAATCGCCTCCGCCCGTAGTTCCGGGCCAGCGGCCTCCGGCTCAATCGAAAGCGGTTCCTCGGCGCGCGCCAGCGCGAACTTGGCCATCCTGCCGCGCAGGTCGGTGACGATGCGCTCCGCCATCTTTTGCCCGATGAACGGCAGCTCTTTCAGAAAGGTTATGTCGCCGCGCTCGATGGCCAGGGCAATTTCATTCAGCGGCCGCACCAGGCATTTGAGCGCCTTCATAAAACCCACGCCCGGCACGGTCGTAAAGACTTCAAAAAATTCCCGGTCGAGCGGGTCGAGAAAGCCGACCAGCTTGGGCTCTAAATGCCCTCCACCCACGCCGCCGTCAATGTAATAGATGGTGTAAAGGGTCAGCGGATTCTTGCGATCGCTTTCGTGCCGTAGCCGCGCTGCGATCCCGCTTGGCACGAGCACTTCATAGCTGATCGAGTTCACCCGCACCAAGAGCGTGTTCCGCCCGATGCGGTCGTAAAGCACCTCGCCTGTGATCTCTGAAATCAGAGGCTTGTCCCTCCCCCCGGCGCGTCGCTGTTCCTCCCGGCGATTTCTGTAGCGGCGAACTACGTTCGCCGGATTCTTCCGGTTCGTCCCCTTTGCGTTCGTGTTGCGCCGGTCTATGACCGGCGTCCCCAGCTACGGAAAATTCCGGCGGGGCTTGAATCCGTTTGACGCCGCCTTCACCGAGTCAAGGTAACACAGCGCCACCGCCAGCGCATCCGCCACGTCCGGCGGCTGCGGCGGATATCCGAGCGAGAACCGTTGCTGCACCGCCCGCTGAACCTGCAATTTGGAAGCGTTGCCGTTCCCCGTGACCGCCTGCTTGATGCGCTTGGCGGGAACGTGAAACACCGGGATCCGAGCGATCCGCGCCGCCAGGCAAATCACTCCTCGCGCGTGCCCCATCAGTATAGCCGTGCGCGGGTAATCGGTATGGCTATAAACTTCCTCCAGGCACATCGCTTCCGGCCGGAAATCGCGCAGCACTTCTTGAACGCTTTTGTAGAGGGATTCCAGCCGCAGCGCCAGGTTGTTGCCGCTGGGGCGCGGCGGCCGAATCACTCCCGCCTCCACCAGTTCCATCGCTCGCAGGTCGCCCTCAATCACGCCGTAACCTGTGATGTTTAGCCCGGGGTCAATCCCAATCACCCGGGCCGCCGTCCGCCCCGCCGCTCTCATAGCTTTGGATTTTATCATGCCGCCGCAGGGCCAACGGGCGCGGCCCATGCGCCTTCGCCTGCAACTGACAAGCCTTCCCAATTACCAGGCCACAGTAACGCTCCAGGCGCTTTTTGCATCTAATGCCATTAGAGGGGCGGCCCAGCGCCGCCGGAGAACGTCCGATGGGGCGCGAAGGGCTTTGCCTCCAGGAGGTGCCACATGCTCAATCGAGTTGCTCGATCTAAGCGAGTCAAGCTGGGAATTGCTGCAACCTTCATGCTGGCGATGGCACTACCGAGCGCATTCGCAGCCAAAAAGTTGCCGCCTAAGCCTCAATTACACCACCAGCAAAATACGCCGCACACCAGCGTATGGCTCCAAAAGCAAGTCCGCCATCAGCTCTTGATGCTGCCTTATTACACGGTCTTCGATAACCTCGAATACCGCGTGAGCGGCTACCGAGTAGAGCTGTCAGGACAGGTGGTGAATCCAGTGCTCAAGTCGGACGCGGAAGCCGCGGTGAAGCGGATCGAAGGCGTCCAGCAGGTGATTAACCACATCGAGGTGCTGCCGCTTTCCAATTTCGACGACCAAATCCGCATTGCCGCCTACCGCAGGATCTACGGCTATCCCACCTTTGAGAAATACGCCATCCAAGCCATGCCGCCCATTCACATCATCGTGAAGAATGGACACATCACTCTGATGGGCGTTGTGGATTCAAAGATGGACAGCCAGATTGCTTATATGCAGGCGCGAAGCGTGCCGGACGTCTTTTCCGTCACCAATGACCTTCGCGTCGTAGAGGACTAATGAACATTGGGTTGCGGCGGCTTGATGCCGCCGCAGCCCGGATTCTTGTGGCCTGACGCTCCAACCCCACCTTCTTTTTAGGCTGGCTATTCTTGATGGGTCGCTTATTCAGCAAGTTCGTAAAGGTGCGGGCGACGGCCGAGGCGGATAGGCGCGGATGAGCAGACGTCAGAACTGCGATCCACCCACAACTGCGGGGCTCGCCAAAGGCGTGCGCAAGGCGCCCTCGGTGGTCCTTCTGACCATTCCGGAACAGCAAGGCCCTTAAAGAAACAGCCGATGGAGTCAAAACCAAAATTCTTCGGCTAGGATTTTGGAACCGGTGGATGGGGCAGAGCGGGGTGAGCTTTTTTGGCTTCCGCCCCCAGCCAGACGCTGGCCACCCTCCACGCGTCGCCTTCTTTTTGAAGGACCATTTCGTAATTGGCAAGCGCCTGGGGCGTTTCAAAAATCACGTGCGCGAGCACGCGAGCCTTATTGGGCGAAAAGGTTTGGCTGACCATCCGCACGTCCACTGGGGGCGAGTGCTGATTGCCCGCTTGGGCTGCCGTCGGGGCGCCTTCAAGCGCGGGAATGAAATAGGTGCGGATCGCCTGACCCACCGAACCGCCAGCGGTCTTGCCCGCGTGCTCCGGGAGGTAGCGGGCGCGGGTCTCGATAACTTCAGCCGCGTTTTCTATGTCGTCCTGAATGACGGGATCGGTAATCTCTTTACTGATCGCGCGCAATTGAGGAACCAGGGCGGCGTCCGAATGCACCGTGAGTGCGAGAATCGCATCCTGGGTGACGCTGCGGTCGGGTTCACGGTCGGAGTTGCGAATCTGATGGAGCAGAATGGCCGTCGCTGATGGAACACCAGACCCTCCTAAGGCCCCGTAATAGAAACGGCGCAAATCGAGGTTGCGCGGATCGGCCACTAGCTTCGATAGAGCATCGAGGGCCTGTCTTCCACCGATATAAGCTAGAGAGCGGGCCGCGAACGTGGCTGTACGGTCATCGCTGAGCGCCGCTTGGAGTTGGGGAATGATGGCCGGTCCAGCGGCAAAGGCCGCGCGGTAGAGCAATCGGCCCGCCTCCTGATTAGTCGAAGTCAGCATGGCGTAAAGAAGGTTCGGCGTCCACTTGCCCGGCAACACGGGTGCCGAGCGAACCGGCCGTGATGGCTCGCGGTGGGGAGAAGCCGGCTGGACCGATCTTGCCCTTGCCGCCGCCAGCGCCAGCAGGCCGATGGAAAGCCAGATTTTCTTCGAACTCACTATGACAAGCCCCCTCCTGGCTCTGGGGCGCCTGTTAGCAGCGCGGATAATTCTCTCAGATCGTTTACTATAAGGTCGGGCTGCTCTTTGAGAAGCGACGGACCTCCCAAGCCGTAAGTAACACCGCACGTCCACACCCCGCTATTCCGCCCCGTAAGGACGTCGGTCGCCGAGTCTCCGATCATCAATGTCTTAGATGCAGGAGCCTTCGATTCTGCCATAAGGCGCAAAACGCCGACTGGGTCAGGTTTCTTACGTTCGAAGCTATTCCCTCCGTAAACCTGAAAGAAGTAACGATCCAGGCCGAGACCCGACAGGATAGCGCGGCTGAAATTCACGGGCTTATTGGTGAGCACGGCGAGCTTGCGGGTGAGTAAAGCCTCCAGCGCCTTGCAAACGCCTGGATAGGGTGTGGTGTGGTCCAGCATGTGGGCGCGGTATTCGTCCAGAAAGATCGCGGCCCCGCGTTCGACTTCCTCTTCGCTCGCCCCCTCACCGAGCGCGCGCCGCACCAGGACCGTCACGCCTTGGCCCACATAGGAGGCAATTTGGTCTTCGGGCAGCAGCGTCCGGCCCATTCGCGCGAGCGTCGCGTTTACGCTCAGAGCCAGATCCTGTTCGCTATCAATGAGCGTGCCGTCGAGATCGAAGATCAGCAATTCGATCTGGCCAAGGGTGTCGGGAGGGATGGGCATCGGCGCAGCTTACTCCACTGAAGGAACGACAGCCGGTTCCGGTTCGAGGGCGCGCAGAACTACGGCCGCCTCTTCGGCCGAAATGGGATTAAAGTAAAACCCCTCCGGGACGAGGTAGTACGGCTCGCTCTCCAGCTCGGGAACCATTTCGATGTGCCAGTGATAATCTTCTCGAATCGTCGTCCACCAATCCTCCCTCGGCCGTTTGGCCTCGAGGTTGGGCTCGGTGTGAATCACCATGCGCAGATGCTGGGAGATCCTCTCGATCCTCTGGAGGCTGGTCTTTAAGATACCGGCGAGGGAGGCGGGTCGGCCCGCTGCGGCCAAGTCCTGCTCGAAGGACGAGGAGTGCTCATTCGGCAAAATCCATAGCTCGTAAGGGAAACGGGCTGCGTAAGGGCAAAGGCTAGTAAAATCCGATGTTTGGTCCACGACCCTCAAAGAGGACTCACGCTCTTGCTGAAGGATGTCACAGAAAATACACCGCTCCTTGCGATGGAAATGAAACTGGCTCCAGCGGAATTCAGCCTCCACCGCGCCCGGAACCACCGGCGTTGCCAGGATCTGCGAATAGCCATGCTCCTGGCTTGTGGGGCCGCTCCTCCCTTGAACCTTGAAAAGACAAACATAGCGGAAGCGATGGTCGCGCTTTAGGTCGAGGATCCTGTCGCGGTAAACCTCAATGATCCGAGCGACCTCCTCGATAGTCAACTGCGCTAATGTCACCCCATGGCGGCGGGTCGCCACCAGAATTTCGTGCGCTCCCAGCGCATTCATGCGGTCAAACATGCCTTCGCCGGCGCGGTCGAGTCCGCCTTCAATCCTGAAGAGCGGCGAGCGGTCCGGAAAAACACGGATCTCCCAGCGGCCGTCCGCGCCCTTCTTCTCATAAATACTGGCAGGCGTAAATCGCTCGTGACCCGGACAAAAAGGACACTCGCCGCCTGAATCCAGCGCCGCCGGCAAGCTGGGGCGCTTTCCGGTTACAACCCAGCGCCGCTGGATAGGGTCCAATCGCAATTCAGCCATCTGATTTTCCTCGAGCGAGATCGTGAATTGTGTCCGGAGGCCAAGCCAAAGAACGGGCGGGCGGCGGCCGGTAACGTCCAGACACTAAATTGCCTATTGTAGCCCGAATGCACCAACGCGGAGGATGTGTTCTCTTCGCATCTCCGCACCGCGGGGCGCACGACATTAAAGTGGTAAGGGTCATGCGGCCGCGTTAAGCCGCGTTAAGCCTCGACGAGCAACGGTTCTCATGATAACCTGGAAATTCGCCTCTGCCGTTCCAGTCGTGTCATGGCGGAACTTTATCCCTTTCGAGCCTTACACTACGACCCGGCTGCTGTGGGCAATCTCTCGAAGGTCGTGACGCAACCCTACGATAAAATCTCCTCCGACATGCAGGCTCGGTACTATGAAGCCCATCCTGCCAATCTGGTCCGCATCATTCTGCGGGAGAAGAGCGATAGCGCCGAGAACTTTTATCGGGAGGCAGCACGCGAATTCCGAAGCTGGATCGAAAATGGGGCGGTGGTCTCCGAGCGAGACGCGTGTTTTTATCCCTATGCGCAGGAATACGAGGTTCCGGGAACCTCCGGCGAGCGCCGGAGTCGTTGGGGCTTTATCGGCCTCTTGCGCCTCGAAGATTACCCCGCACGGATAGTCCATCGCCACGAAGAAACACTTTCCGGCCCGAAAGCGGACCGTCTGGAGTTGCTCAAAGCCACACGCGCCAACTTTGGCCACATTTTCATGCTGTACAGCGACCCGGCGGGAGCGGTCGAGAATCTCTTCCGCGGAGAAATCGCGGCGCGGCCATGGCAGCAGGCCACGGATGAGTACGCGACCAACCACCGCGTTTGGCGCGTTTCCGATCCCGGCGTCATCGAGCCAGTGGTGGAAGCCATGCGCGGCAAACGGCTGGTGATCGCGGATGGGCATCATCGTTATGAGACGTCGCTATCCTACCGCAACCTGCGCAGGGAGGAAGCCCCAGGGGACGACCGCGCCGAGCACGTGATGGCCACTTTTGTGCCGATGGAGAGCGAAGGATTGTTGATTTTGCCCACCCATCGCGTCGTCCACGGCCTCACGAACTTTGACTGGAACCGCTTTTCGGCCGACGCCCGGGGGTTCTTTGACTGGACCGAATTAACGGTCGCCGGCTCAGCGGATCGAGAGCTTGGGGAATTTCTCGAACGTTCAGGGCGCGAGCGCCCCTCATTGATCGCCTACGGCGGCGATGGCCACGCGGCGCTGCTGAGGCTGAGGCAGCAAGCTGATCTTCCGCGAGGGCTTACCGACCTGCCTGAGGGACTCCGCGGACTTGACGTGGTTCTGTTGCACCGTCTCTTGCTGGAAGACGTGCTGGGCATTGATCCGCAAGCGGTGCGGGAGCAGAAAAACCTCCGCTACGTGCCGGAAATCCAGCAGGCAGTCCAGGAAGTGGATGGCCGCCACGCCCAGATTTCTTTCTTGATGAATCCCACTCCGATCACCGCGGTTTGGGAAAATGCGCTGGCCGGCCAAGTTCTTCCTCAGAAATCTACCGATTTCTACCCAAAACTGCTCTCGGGCTTGACGTTCTACTGGATGGATAACCCGGCAGGGCAGTAGCAGCAGCCTTCGCCCTTCAACGAGCGAGGGGCCCTACGGCGAGACGCAGAAGCCCCCCTCCCCGAGCGCCCTCCAACGCGCGAGGCTAGGCGGGCGGCGTGGAGAACGACTTTACGGCCGCCTGAACGTCGTTGTAAACCTCGAAGACGGTCACAAGCTTAGTGATGTTGAGTTGCTCGCTGATTTTTTTTGTAAGGTTGGCGAGTTTGACGCTGGCCCCTTTGCTGCGCGCGGAGGTGTAGCCGGCGACCAGTGTGCCCAGTCCGGCGCTGTCCAAGTAACTCACCTCGCCCAGATCGAGGACCACGCGCGTCGCTCCTTGGTCCAATAGTTCCCTGAGTTTCGAACGCAATTGGTTGCTTTCACCGCCCAGGGTCACCCGCCCGGCCAGCCGTAGCACGGTGACGCCTTCAGCACTCTCTTCTTCGATTTTCAGAGCCATCCCATCCTCCCGTCTTGTGTGGCGCGCTCCCGCGCCGAATAGTAGCCCTTTTCAAGCGCAGTCCCGGCACGGGTTCCCTTCACTCAAACTCCGAGCAGGACATAAAGTAGTCGCAACAAGGGCAGACCATCTTGCACCTTTGCGATTCCAGCCTCGAGTTGCAGACCGGACAGAACTGATTGGGAAACTCTTCAACCTGCGCGCGCGCTGCGCCGCTTTGGGAAGCGTGTCTCAGCATAAGGTCTCTCCTCTCTCCAGGATCGCAGCGGCTTCCGGGATCAGGCGAACAGCCGCCGCACAAATCCATCGTTCCGCGCGCGCATCACTCCCAAACCGAGGCTGAACATGCCAGCGGCCAAGCGCGCCGCCAACATGGCCATGTTAAATGTCACTCGCCGACCACCGGGGCCCGTCCCAACCAGCCTGCCGAGCTCAATGGCATGCGCGCGGCGGTATTCATATTCGGGCTTTAGCCGTAACGTGCCTGGATGAAATCGCTGATGCTTCGAAAGGCGCGCTCGAGCGCCGCTTCGTCGGCCAAGAAGACCATTCGGAAATGCCGTGAGCCTGGCATCTGGCCAAACCCGCCTCCGTGAACCACCAGCACCTGCTTTTCCAGCAGCAGCCCTTTCGCAAACTGCTCGTCTTCTTCCTGGATCTCGATGCGAGGGAAAGCATAAAAGGCGCCCTGCGGCGGAACGCAAGTGAGCCTCGGCGTTCGGCGGCACCAGGCTATGGTCAGGTCGCGTCGGGAGCGCAGTTTTCGCCGAACCTCGGTCAAGTGATCCTGCGGTCCGTCAAGCGCCGCGGGTATAGCCTCTTGGAAAGGAAAGCTGGCTGAGAGCCGAGCCCGTAAGAGCTTATGCACTCCCTCGCCATACGCTTTGACAGCGGCTGCCTCACCGCTTAATATCCCCCAGCCCACGCGCCATCCGGGCACGAGGTAAGCTTTAGAAAGTCCGCCGAGCGTCAGCACTGGGACGTCGGGCGCGAGCGCCGCGATGGAAATGTGCGGTTCATCACCAAGGATCAGTTTGTCGTAAATTTCATCGGAGATAATCACCAGATTGCGCCGCCGTGCCAACTCGGCAATCCTCTCTAAGGTGGGGCGCGAATAAACGGCGCCCGTCGGGTTATTGGGGCTGATGACCACGATGGCGCGCGTGCTGTCGGAAATCCGACTTTCCAGATCATCCAAATCAGGCTGCCAGCCTTTCGATTCGACCAGCGGGTAGCAAGTCGGCTCGACTCCCAGCTTCGCCAGCACCGCGCTATAGAGTGGATATTCGGGCGAGGGCGCGAGCACGGTTTCGCCTGGATTCACGAGCGCGGTCAGGCAGACATCTACCGCTTCGCTCACGCCAGCGGTGATGAAAACCGTTTGGACGTTCCGAATGCCCTTGCGTTCCGCTTCCCGCCGCACAGCCTCGAGGGCTGCGGGCGTGCCGGGTGAGGGAGCGTAGCCGTTCCTTCCCTCCTGCAGGGCTCGAATGACCGCTTCAATCAAATGCGGCGGCGTCTGGAAGTCAAAACTCAGCGGGTCGCCGATATTAAGCGGCAGGATTTGCTTCCCTTGCCGAGCCAGCTCGTCAGCGAGCACCGCAAGGTCACGAATGGCGTAGCGAACACGCTCCAATCGCCTCGCGGCCGGAACTTCCTGAATTTGCTGAACTCGAGAGATCATCTGCGAATAACGTTTGTAACAGAAAGGCCCGTTGTGGTCAATGCGGCTCGACACAATTTCGCTCCGCGTCAAGCCATATAAGAATGTAACTTTCGTATGTACCCCATCGGTTACATTTAACACATCTCGCTCCGCGCTCTGGCTTGCGGCGCGAAAGCGGTGCATAATTCCCTTCTTGCAAGGCGATCCTAACTCCGGTGGCGCACGATGAAGCGGTTGACGATCATGGTGGCGCTCTTGGTCTTGGCGGGGCCTCAGCGCGCACGCTCGCAGGCCGCGCCCAAGGGCATGGACAAGATTGAGCATGTGGTTTGGATTATTCAAGAGAATCGCAGCTTTGATAATTATTTCGGGAAATACCCCGGCGCCGAGGGCATTCCGCCCGGAACCTGCTTGCCCAAGTTGCCCGGCTCAGCAGCCTGTGTCAGGCCGTTTCACTTGCCCGCGAGGTTTCCAGCCTGCGACCTCTCGCACAACTGGTCTATCGCCCATGCAGCTTACGACCACGGCGCGATGGACGGCTTTGTGTGGGCGGAGGGGACATCGTACACCATGGGGTACTACACGGGAAGCGACATTCCCAATTATTGGAACTACGCTCGACATTACACGCTCGACGACCGCTTCTTTTCTTCGCTGAACGGTCCGAGCCTGCCGAACCACGTTTATACCGTGGCGGCGCAGTCGGGCGGGCTGATCGTTAATCCCGGAAACCTAAAACAACTGAAGCGCGTGATGGACGACCCCGATGGCTTCAGCTTCGCTTCCATGATAAATCTGTTCTCGAAATCGGCCATCTCTTGGAAGTATTACATTGAGACCCTCCCCAAGCGTCGAGGGCGCGTCACGGGGATGAATCTTCGTTATCCTAACCCGAAAAAATTCTCACTCTGGAACCCGCTCGTGGGCTTTGCCGCGGTGCGCAGAAACCCGTCGCTTATGGAGCACCTGGTGAGCCAGGACGAATATTACCAGGACTTGAAACATGGCACGCTGCCCGAGGTTTCATGGCTCATCCCGGCATTTCAGGACAGCGAGCATCCTCCCGAACCTGTTCGCCAAGGCATGTGGTATGTCACGCGGCTGATCAATGCGCTGATGCAGAGCCGGTATTGGGACAACAGCGTCATCTTCCTGACGTGGGATGATTACGGAGGATTCTACGACCATGTTGATCCGCCGCAGGTGGACGCTTACGGCTACGGCCCGCGCGTTCCGCTGCTGGTCATTTCTCCGTTCGCCAAGGCGGATTACATTACGCACCAGATGGGCGATTTTACCTCTATGCTGAAATTCATCGAGGAGCGCTGGGGGCTGGGGCATCTGACAGCGCGCGACGACCGCGCCAGCGATTTGCGCGACGCATTCGACTTCAATCAAAAGCCAAACCCGCCACTGATTGCTCCCGTGCCCAATGGCCTCCGGTCGCGCCTCGTCGAGTATTACGGCTGCACCTACGCGCCGCTCGTGCCCATCGGTAGAATCCGTCGCCCGCCGCCGCCCCGCCGCCCGGTGGCCGTCAAGAAGTGAGCCAAGCGCGCAGGAAGGTTCGCCGTTGAGATGATGGATGCTCCTGCGGGCCTGTGGCGGGCTGGTTCGCTGGCAACGCTGGCGATGGCCACAAGTGCCAGCCGTGTGAGATCAGGCCCCTTTCACCCTCAGCAATCCCGGCCCAGAGCGTGCCTGCGGACGAAACCGTTGCGCCCACTGCACCACTCCGAGAGGCGCTGGCAGGATGTATCTCGGTTCGGTCAAATCTGATCTCCGTGCGCCGTCGAGGGCCGCAGTTCGCCGCGACGGAGGGAACGCTCTTTCAGCATGGCGAAGAAGATGGGGATCAGAAGCAGCACGGCGATGGAAGAGGTGATCATGCCGCCCACAATGGGCGCGGCGATGGGCTTCATCACGTCCGAGCCGATGCCGCTTTCCCAGAGGATCGGCCCCAGGCTCGCAATCACGCAGGCGACGGTCATCAGCTTGGGCCGCAGGCGATGCACCGCGCCTTCAATCGTCGCCGCCTCTATGTCCCCGTGCTCGAGCGGACGGCCCGAAGCCAGCCGCCGGTCCAGCGCTTCGTGGAGATAGACCATCATCACCACGCCGGTCTCGACGGCAATGCCAAACAGGTCTATGTAGCCTACCCAAACGGCCACGCTGAAAAGGTAACCCATCAGCCATTGCAGGATAAGGCCGCCGGTCAGGGCGAAAAACGTGGGGAAGAACAGCATGGTGGCTTCGGCGGCGGACTGAAAGACCATGTAGAGCAAGAGAAAAATAATGAAAAACACGATGGGCACAATCAGCTCGAGGCGTTTCTTGGCCCGCAACTCGAACTCGTATTCGCCGGACCAATGATACGTATATCCTGGCGGAAGCCGGAGCTTTTGGTTGAGCAACCGGGTGGCACGCTCGACAAAGCCGCCGTAGTTTGAGGTGTTGAGGTTGAGGTAGATATAACCGGTGAGTTGCCCTTCTTCGTCGCGGATGCTCGCCGGGCCGCGCGAGAAGTAGATTTTCGCCACTTCGCCAATGGGAATCTGTGCTCCTGTCGGCGTGGCAATGACCACCTGCCGGAGGGCGTTGAAGTTATCCCGAAAGTCCCGGTTATAGCGCACGTTAACTGGGAACCGCTCACGTCCCTGAATGTTCACGGCAATATCTTCGCCGCCGATGCCGGATTGGACGGCGCGTTGGACATCAGCCACGGTGAGTCCGTAGCGGGCCGCTTCCGCGCGGTCCACTTGAATGTTGATGTAAAACCCTTCGGCCACTTTTTCCGCAAAAGTTGAAGCGACTTGGGGCATGGAAGAAAGGATTTGACTGATCTGGGCGCCGACGCGCTGAATGCCATCCAAAGTTGGCCCTTGAACCTTCAACCCAACGGGCGTTTTGATGCCGGTCAGCTCCATATCCAGGCGATTCTCGATCGGCATAGTCCAGGTGTTGGTGAGGCCGGGGAATTGCAGCTTGGCATCCATTTCGCGGACGAGCTCGTTGTAGGTCATGCCCTGCGGCCACTGATTGCGCGGCTTCAGCATGATCGTGGTGTCGTACATGCTGAGGTCCGCGTTATCCGTGGCACTGTTCGAACGCCCCACCGTGCCAAAAACGCTTTTGACCTCTGGAAACGATTTGATGATTCGGTCCTGCTCCTGAAGCAACTGTGAAGCCTGACCGATGGAAATGCCCGGCAATGCCGTGGGCATATAGAGCGAGGAACCCTCGAAGAGCGGGGGCATAAACTGGCTGCCGATGCGCCGGGCGAGTGGAACCGTCAGGATGAGAAGCACCAGGGCGACGAACAAGGCCGTTTTCCGAAAGCGAAGGCAGAGCCGCAGGATGGGCAGATAGATCGCCTGGGTGAAACGGGAAACGGGGTTCTGAGACTCCGGCCGCAGCTTGCCGCGGATAAAGATCAGCATGAGGACGGGAACCAGGGTGATGGACAAAATCGAGGAGATGCTCATGGACAGGGTCTTGGTCCAGGCGAGCGGCCTGAACATGCGGCCTTCCTGGGCTTGCAAGAGAAAGACGGGAAGGAAGGAAACGATGATAATCAGCAGCGAGAAGAATAGGGCCGGCCCCACTTCTTTGGCGGCGTCAATCAAAATGCGGCGCCGCTCGCGCGCGGTCACCAGCGGAGGCGGCGCGGAAGGCGCCCCGGCGGCGGTCTCCGGCGGATCATCGGCTAAATTCGTGGCCTTGTTCGGTGGTTCCTGCCCTGGCGGAGAAGAGGGCACTGGCGATTGTCGCTCGGAGAGATGCCGGTAACCGTTTTCGACCATCACGATCGCGGCGTCCACCAAGACGCCGATGGCGAGCGCCAGCCCACCGAGCGACATGATGTTGGAACTGACGTGGAGGTAGTACATGGGGAGGAAGGAGCCGATGACAGCAATGGGGATCGTCAGGATGGGGATCAAGGCCGAGCGAAAGTGAAAGAGAAAGATGATGATGACCAGGCTGACCACGACGATTTCTTCCAGCAGGTCGCGTTTCAAGGTATTGATGGAAGCCTCGATGAGCCCCGAACGGTCATAGCCGGCTTTGATCTCGACGCCGGGCGGCAGCGAGGAGCGAATTTCCGCGAGCTTTTTCTTGACGCCGTTAATGACCTTGAGGGCGTTCATGCCGTACCGCATCACCACAATGCCGCCAACGGTTTGCCCTTCGCCGTTCCAGTCGGCGACCCCCTCGCGAATGTCTGGCCCGAAAGCCACCGTCCCGAGGTCGCTGACCAGCACGGGCACCCCGTTGTGTACTCCGACGGGAATTTCGGCGAGGTCCTTGAGAGACTTGAAATAGCCCAGGCCGCGCACCATGTATTCGGCGCCGCCGAGATCGAGCACCCGGCCACCCACCTCGTTGGTGCTCTCGCGCACGCGGTCAATCACGCGGGAAAGCGGAATGTTATAAGCGCGAAGCTTGTCCGGATCGAGTTTCACCTGGTATTGCCGCACAAAGCCGCCAATGGTGGCAATTTCCGCGACGCCGGGAACCGTCTCCAGTTGGTAGCGCAGATACCAATCCTGCAACGTGCGAAGATCCGCCAGGCTGTATTTGTGGGTGTGATCCACCAGGACGTATTCGTAAACCCATCCGGCACCCGTCGCGTCGGGACCAATCACCGGGTGGACATTCGGAGGCAACTCGCCTTGAATTTCCTGCAAGTATTCGAGCACGCGCGAGCGCGCCCAGTACAAATCGGTTCCGCTCTGGAACACGACGAAGACATAAGAGTCTCCAAACATCGTCTGGGCGCGCACCGCCTTGACGCGGGGCGCGGCGAGCATCGTGGTGGCGATGGGGTAGGTCACCTGATCCTCGATGATATTCGGCGGCTCGCCGGGCCAGCGCGTGTGAATGATGACCGCGACGTCAGAGATGTCCGGCAACGCGTCGAGCGGAACATGCAGCATGGACCAGAGGCCGGCGAAAATGAGCAGAGCCGTGCCGGTAAAGACCAGAAAGCGGTTGCGCCCGCACCACTCAATCCAGCGATGGATCATTTACATGCCTCCCCCGGTAGTCACGGTCAATTGCTTGGCGGCAATGGTCTGTCCGCCTTTTTGGGCGTTAATGCTGACCTGCCAGGTGCCTCCGCTGCCCAGATTACCGTTCCCTTCGTACCTTCCGCCGCCCTTGTCGGCGAGCGTCACCGCGGCGTGCAGCGCGGACATGCCCATAGCGGGCATAGCGGGCATAAAAAGCATCACGGTCACTTGAGCGCCTTCGATAGGCTTGCCGTCTGAGCCGGTTAGCTGGACGCGGAACGTATTGGTTCCCTTGCGAGGCGGAGAAGGGCTTGTGGTGAATTCAATGGACGCTTGTGCGCGCGGGGCGTTCATGGCGGCGGCGGCGCCCGCGCCCGGCGGGGGAGGCATGAACGAGCCGAGCGCCGCCTGAAGCTGGCTCTCCGAATCAATCAGGAAGTTGGCCGAGGTCACGATGCGCTCACCGGCTTTTAGCCCTTTGAGAACGATGAACTGGTTGCCCGCCTGCGTCCCGAGTTCGACGTTCCGCGGTTCCAGATACCCGCCTCCGCGATCAATGAAGACGATATTTCTTGTCCCCGTTTGGAAAACCCCCGAAGCCGGAATGGCAAGATGCCGCCCCAGGGGAATCTTCATGGCTACATTGACGAACATTCCCGGAGTCAGCTTGAGGCCGGGGTTAGGAAACGCCAGCCGCACTTTTACCGTGCGGGTGCTCATATCCACCTGCGGCCAAATGTTGTCCACGCGGCCGTAAAAAGTGCGGCCGGGATAAGCATCCACGGTGACGGTGGCCGGATCGCCCATTTTGATCTGCCCGATTTGGTTCTGAAAAACATGGGCATAGACCCACACGGTAGAAAGATTCGCTATGGCATAGAGCCGCGTTTCCGGCTGCGCGTACATCTGGGGCAATGCATTGCGTTCCGTGATGAAGCCGGAAACAGGTGAATCAATTTCAAGCCCATTGCGCACCTGTCCAGTTGATTTGAGCCGGGCGATTTCGCGCGCCGGGATTTGCCATTGTTTCAGGCGCGCCCCCGCCGCGCTAAGGAGTGACACGGCTCCCGAAGCCACCCCGGGGACGGAGCTGGCAGCTAACAGACTTTGGTTCCGCTGGGCGATCAGATACTCCTGCTCGGCGGTAACCAGTTCGGGGCTGTAAATGGTAAAGAGCGGCTCGCCCTTGCGGATGTACTGGTAAGTGTAATTCGCAAATACCTGCTGGATCCAGCCCGCGAAGCGGAGTTGGATGTAAGAGAGCAGTTGCTCATCCACATCCACGTTGCCGACCGTCCGAATTTCGTTATAGACCGGTCTGACTTCAACCACGCCGGATTTCACGCCGATGCTTTGCAGCCGCTGGGGCGAGAGTTGAACCGCCGCGAGAGGCGTCCGCGTGGCTGCGGTCTGGCCCGGAGCCGGAGTGGATGATTCCGCCGACGGCGCAGCGGAGTCCGTCCGCAGCATCGCCGTGGGCGCGGCCGCGCGATCGAGCCCGTAGCGCCATCCTATGAAGGCCAAGGCGGCCGCCAGCAGCGCCGCGATGACCGTGGTCACGATGAATGCCGCGCGATAGTTTTTCATGGCAGTGTCACTCCTGTCAGTTGTTCGAGTCGCGCCAGCGCCGTCTCATGGTCCGCCAGCGTGCTCCAGTACTCGATGTCCAGGTTGAGCAGGTCCAGAAACGAATCGAGCAAGGTCTGGAAGTCTTCTCGGCCCGTCTGGTAAGAGGCGAGGCCGGCATCGAACGTGGCGGTAGCTTGCGGGATCAGGCCCTGGCGATAAATCCTCAAGAGACGGCCCCCCGTCTCGGCCTTCACAAATTGGTCTTGAACTTCGAAATACACCTGCTGGACCTGGGCTTCGTATTCGCGCCGGGAGCTGTTGAGATCCTCAACAGCCTGAGCCAATTCGGGTCGCTGCCTGCGGCTCCGCCAGATGGGAAGCTTAACGCCGAACGTCAGCATGTAATAATTGGGGAACTGCGGCCCAGTCTGCTGCCACATATACTGAACGTTGAAATCGGGGTAAAAGTCCTTGCGCGCAAGTTCTACCTGGAGGCTCTGGCCCCGTACCATCTCCTGTTCCGATAGGACATTCGGATTCTGTGTCCTGACCCGGCCTAGAAGTTCGTCTGACGTGTAAGGCAGAGATGTTTCCGACATTTCCGCCGTTGTGATGTCGGGCGAGTCCGGCGGCCGGTTGAGGAGCTGCTTCAACCGAGCCTCGAGACTTCCCATTTCCTGATGGCGAATTTCGAGCTCCCGCAGAATTTTCGTTTGCTGCAACTGCGCCTTAAGAACGTCCTGTTGATTTCCCTGGCCCACACGGTAACGAGCCTCGGCAATCTTCTCGATCTGCTCGATCAATTTCTCATCGCGGTGGAGGATTCCTAAGGTCTGCTGAATATACGCAAGGCGGAAATACGTCGCCTTCAATTGCTCAATCACCGAGCGCCGGACCGTCTCAACCTGTTCGCGGCGAGCGGCCGCGACTCGCTGGGCCGCTTCGCCGCGGAGACGGAGCTTTCCGGGATAGGGGAAATCTTGTGAAATGCCGATGCCGAGGTAAGCGAAGTTGTTGTTGGTAAACCCCGCGAAAGGACGTGGACTCCCCACGCTCAAGTTCTGCACAACAACCTGGGGGTCCGGCAATGCTGAGACTTGAGAAGGAACCTGCGTGGCCGCCTGCCAGGCGCGACGCGCCGCCAGGATGCGGGGATTGTTTCGCTCGGCTTCCGCAACCAATTTCGAGAGCGGCGTGGGCGACGCGGAAGGCATTTGCGTCTGGAACCATTGGCTCGACATTTCGCCTGGACGCGTTGGCATTTGCTGCGCGCCAACCGGCGCGCCGGCCAACACTAGAAATAGGACTGCCGTTAGGCCCGAGCGCCGTCGAGGCTTCTCAGCCTGGGGCGGCAGCCCTCGTTTGTTGAGGCGCGGGTGGGGTAAGTTCATGGTCGTGTTCCTCCAGTCAGGTTCAGGCCGTAGAGATTACGCGCGTAAACGAAGCTCCACAGCCGGTCAAAAAGCTCTCTCGACATGGGCTGCTTGAGTTCAAATTCGAAAATTTCGCGGTACCCGCTGACCCGGAAGTGGTAGGGGTCAGGCCGGGCGATGGTTTCGATATCCGCCCAGCGCCAGCTTCGAGCGCCGCGATCGCGTGGGGTCACATAGTCAATGCCGGTGGAGCGAAATCGAAGAACGCCGTTCGTGCCGCCACCGCGTGTTCGATGTCGAGCCGGCAGCGTCGCGAAAGCCCGAGCGTTGGGATCGGGAACGCCGTCTTCGCTCGGCTTGCCTATGCTCCGGGCGAGTTCAGCGGCCACTCGCGGCGGAATCTCCGATCGCAATTGGAAACGGAACCTTCGGTCTCCCGGCAAGTGCCAGCCCCGGTTTTCGTAGCTGGTCAGGGCCAGACGGTGCGAACGGAGATCAAAGGTTTTGATATTTTCAAACGACCAGGAAAGCGGAGCGCCCTGCCCAGGCTCAAACTTCACGCTGCCCGCGCCAATCAGCAATGTTCCACGAATCTTCCGTAAGCCGTGATGCCACTCGGCGGGCGATTGCCAGCCGGAAGCCGCCGGGTCGGCAGGCGCCCGTCGCGAAAATCCGGCCCTCGCCGCCGGCGCCCAACTCATCAGCGCCAGAAGACACAGGACCTCGTATCCCAAGGGGTTCCTTCGGACTCCCATTTTCCCTCCTTTGCAAACCTCATTTTTGGTGGACGAGAGTGCGGAGGCGGCGGGCGCGAAACACACGGGTGCTCGTCGCCTCAGCGGTTAAAACCTCGAAAAGCGGACGGAGGATCTAAACCAGCAGGATTGAGTTGAGGAGATAAATCGGAGGTGGTGAAGGGTCGTTCGCTGGCAACAGCAGACGTGGCGCCGACCGGCCTTGGACTAGGAGACCCGGCCCGACGGCCTGGTCGAGCGACGAGGTCACCCATCGCACGGGCGCAACTTTGTACGGCGCGGTTGCCGTAAGTGAAGGCGTGCGAGCCGTGCCAAGCCGGCAGCAATTGGAAGACTTCGAGCTGCAGGGCATATTGGCGCTGTGGCAGCAGGGGCTTTGGGGCGACACGCCGCCTTGAAGCCCACAGACCGCGGCGAGCAGTTGGCACGCCATCACTCCGGTAGCTACCCATTTGCCCATTTCGAAAACCCGCACCCCACTTATAACATCATTCCTGCATCAGATTCAACCCGCTTCGCGCATCCGGCAATCTTAGGCGTCCGATCGCCGCTAGAATAGAAGCCTTGCGTAGGGCGTTTTCCATCGCCGCATCTCCTTCTCCCACCAGGGATTTCGAGCAGAAGCATGTTGCTTGAAGAGGGCGCAGCCTTCAGTGACGAATCGCACAGGGGTAGAAGGGCGTCATCACGCTTGGTCGAAGGGCGCACTTGACTTCCACGGCCATTGCGCCGCTAGAATCAGAGGGTGAAGGCTTGTACCAGATTGCTGATCGCGACGCTCATTGTGGGGCCGACGGCGGCGAATGCGCGCTCCGTGAAGTTGCCGCCCTTGCCCGCTCTCGATGTTTCTCATGTATTCCCCGGAGTTCGTCTGCAAATTCAGGCAGCCGATGCGGCCGCGCGCTCTCACCCGAACGATCCCAACGTCGTCGGAAAGCTGGGCATGGTTCTTGACGCGTATCAGCAATACGCGTCGGCCGCGATTTGTTACCGGCGGGCGCATCGGCTGGCGCCCGGTTCGTTCGAATGGATTTATGATCTGGCTTACGCGGAAATGAAGTTGGGACAATATAGGGATGCCGCCCGGACCTTTCGCGTGGCCGTGAAGGCGCAGCCCGGCTATCTTCCCGCCAAGTTGAATCTTGGGGAATGCCTTCTCTCCGCTGGCCAATGGACCGAGAGCCGCAACCTGTTTGCGGCGATCGGGCGGGCTTACCCCGATAACCCCGAAGCCTATTACGGTTTGGGGCGAGCTGAGGCGCAACAAGGCGATACGGCGGAGGCCGCCGCGGCGCTCGAGAGGGCGTGCCAACTGTTTCCGCAATACGGTGGCGCGCATTACGCGTTGGCCCTGGCTTACCGCAAGCTCGGGCACCCGCGAAAAGCCAAAATCCAATTTGCCGCTTACCAAGCGAACATCACCACCGACCCCCCCGCCGTGGATCCGATGCGCGCCGCGGTCGAGCAGTTGAACCAGGCCCCGCTCCATTATCTGCAGCGCGGATTGGCCCTCGAGCAGGCCGGCGATCTTCAAGGCGCCATCCAAGCGCACCGGAAGGCGATCGAGCTCGATCCCGACTTCGTGCAACCGCACATTAACCTCATCCAGCTCTACGCGCGCGCCGGCGAGTACGCCAAGGCGGAGCAAGAATATCGTATCGCGGTTCGACTCAATCCTCGCCGCTCTGACTGTTACTACAATTATGGAGTTCTGATGTTCGGACTTGGAAAGTATTCGGAGGCGGAGCAAGCCTTCCGCAAGGCCGTTGAAATCAATCCGTACTACGCAGAGGCGCATAACAATTTGGGTTTTCTTCTGGAACGACAAGGGCACACGCGCCAGGCCCTTCGGGAATTCCGGGAGGCGGTTGAAGACCAGCCGGATTACCGACTGGCTCGCTTTCACCTTGGCCAAATTCTGGCGAATCAACGTGACTACGCTGGGGCCATCGCGCAATTCCGGAAGATTCTCACACCCGACGACGACAAAACTCCGACTTTCTTGTATGCGCTGGGCGCCACATATGCCCGGGCGGGAGATTTCCGCCACGCGCTCGTGTACATGCGCAAAGCTCAGGCCGAAGCGTCCGCGCGGGGCCAGACTCAATTGCTGGCCGGTATTCAGCACGATCTGAAAACGTTGGAAAACTATTCGGGCGGGCGCTGAGGAGCCGCAGAGCCCCTCCCGCGCGAATCGCGTCCGCATCCAGGATGACCCTTTGACTCGGCGAGACATTCTCCGCTCGGCGCTGGCCTTAGCGAGCTTTCCGCCCCAAGTTGGCGGCGCTCTGGCCGGGCTAGCGGCTCGCCGTCCTCTTTTCCGCGATGTCGCCTCCCAGGTTGGCCTGGACTTTTTTCTTTACGGTGGCCCCACTCGCGAGCATTACATGCCCGAGATCATTGGCGCTGGCGTGGCGCTGTTTGACTACGACAACGACGGCGATCTCGACGTCTATCTCCTCCAGGGCGGCCTGCTGAATCCGAGCGTCCGGCCGCTCCTTCAACCTCCGCCCGGTTGGAAACCTGGGAATCGGCTTTTCCGGAACATGCTCTCTGAAACCGGCAAGCTGCATTTCGTGGATGTGACGGAGAAAGCCGGGGTCGGACATATCGGCTTCGGAATGGGCGTCGCGGTCGGCGACTACGACAGTGACGGTTATCAGGACCTCTACATTACGAACTTCGGACACAATGTGCTCTACCACAACAATGGCAACGGAACTTTTACCGATGTCACGGGCACGGCGGGCGTGGACGATCCTCGTTGGAGCACCAGCGCCGCCTGGGTGGATTACGACGGCGACGGGCGACTCGACCTCTTCGTGTGCGACTACGTGGACTTCACCGTGCAGGGCAACAAGCGCTGCTACGCGCCCGCGGGCGAGCTCGATTACTGCTCGCCCCGAGCCTATGATCCCCTTCCCTCGCGGTTGTTCCGCAATCTGGGCAACGGTAGGTTTGAGGACGTCACCGCCACGTCGGGGATCGGTTCCCGGAACGGATACGGCCTGGGGGTAATCTGCGCGGATTTCGACCAGGACGGCCGGATGGACATTTACGTCGCCAACGACTCGGCAGCTAACTATCTCTGGGTTAACCAAGGCAATGGAACTTTCAAGGAAGGCGCGCTCGAAGCCGGTCTGGCCTATAGCGCAGACGGGCTGGCGAAGGCGGGCATGGGCTTGGCGGCCGACGACATTGACAACGACCACCATTTAGAGGTAATCGTCACCAACCTGACCGGCGAAGGTGTCACGCTGTTCCGCAGCGATGGCAAGGGCTTCTTCGACGATGCGACGGCCCAATTTCGCCTCGCCCAGGCCACCTTCGGTTACACCGGCTACGGGGTCGGGTTCTTGGATTACGACAACGACGGCCTGATGGACCTCTTCATTGCCAACGGCGCCATGACGATCATTGAATCTTTGCGCGCCCGCTCTCACACCGCTTACCCTTACGCCCAGAAGAACCAGTTGTTCCACAATCAGGGGCCGGGCAATGGCTTCCAGGACGTAACCGGCGTTGCAGGACCCGCCTTTACCCCGATTGCAGTCGGCCGTGGAGTGGCGTTCGGAGACGTCAATAATGATGGCGCTTTGGATATCGTCGTCACCAACGAGAACGGTCCCGCCCGATTGCTGTTAAACGAGGCCGGGGTCCAAGGCCACTGGTTGCTGGTGCGCCTGACGGCGGCTGAAGGCAACCGCTTTGGCATGGGCGCCGAAGTCGGTCTTTTTCGCCGTGGCCAGCCGACGCTTTGGCGGCGCGCTCATACGGATGGCAGCATGTTAAGCGCCAGCGACATTCGCGTTCACTTTGGCCTTGGGTCAAGCCGGCGCGCGGACGCCGTGGTCGTCCGCTGGCCGGCCGGCCCCAGCGAGAAGTGGACCGAGATCAAAGCGGACCAGATCGTGACCCTGCGAAAAGGAAGCGGGCAGCGCCTTTGACCGCGTCTCCACTCCCTTTCAATCGAGCGTTGAGGACTCGCGCCTTGCTGTGGGCCTCGGGTGCTCTCGCCGCAGGGGCCGAGAGGAGCGAACCAACTCATTGCGTGGGCGCAAGCTATGCCGGCCCTTGCTCACTGGTTTTTCGATTTGGCGCGCCCCATTCCAAGCCTCGGACGCTCCCCGCGGCTCGTGCGTTGATCGAGGGTGACGCCAAGTGGTATGGTGACGAGAGAAGTCACGTGAACCGCGGATATACCCGTGAGCGGGGTAGAGCGATCAGGACTCCGAGGTGTGGCCCTTGAATTTTGACCAACTCTTCGAATCCTTGCCCGATGCCGTGATCCTCACGGATCGGCAAGGGAAAATCGCAAAACTTAATAGCCAAGCCGAAACCCTTTTCGGTTACTGTCGGGACGAGCTCCTGGGCCAGCCGATCGAGACACTGGTTCCGGAGCGGTTGCGCGCCAGCCACGCCCGCCATCGGGAAGCCTACCAGTCGAGCCCACGCCGCCGCCCGATGGGCGCAGGCCTCGAGCTGGTCGTGCGCCGTAAAGACCGCAGCGAATTTCCCGTGGACATCATGCTCAGCCCCATCGAGAGCGAGGGCGGAGGAGCAACGATCAGCGTGATCCGTGATGTCACGGAACGGAAGAAATATGAAGAGGAACTGCGTCTGCGAGAGGAGCAATTGCGGCTCTTGGTCGAAAGCGTCAAAGATTATGCCATCTTCATGCTGGACGCCGAGGGCCGCATCATTAGCTGGGGCCCGGGCGCCGAAAGGACGAACGGCTTCACCGCCGAGGAGGTTTTGGGAAGAGATTGCTCGATCCTTTTCACGCCGGAGGACGTCGCCCGCGGCCTACCTCGCGCGGAAATGCGTCGGGCCTCGCTATTGGGCCGCACGGAAGACGAAGGCTGGCGCGTGCGGAAGGACGGCACGAAGTTTTGGGCCACGGTGGTCACCACTGCGATTCGGGACCAGTCCGGAAACATCCGCAGTTATTCCAAGGTGGCCCGCGACATCACGGCCCGCAAGCAGGCGCTCGAGGCGCTCCTGCTCGAATTCTCGAGCGTCCTGATTTCCAGTGTGGACATCCGCCAATTGCTGGGGGCCATTTCTTCAAGCTTGCGCCGTGTTTTTCCGTGTGACCACGCCAGCCTGGCGCTGCTGGATTCCTCGAGCGGCCAGCTCTACGTGCAAACCCTGGACGACGCGCCGGAAGGCGACGTCACGCCGGCTCACACCGTCATCGAGCGCAGCGGCTCGCCGGAGGGCTGGGTTCTGACTTCACGCAAGGTTCTCACGCTCAACCACATCGAGGATTCGCGGTTTCGCTCCGGTCTGGTCCCTTATCTCCTGGCGGCTAAGATGCAGTCGGCCTGCTGGCTCCCCCTGATCAGCCGGGAACGCGTCCTCGGCACGCTCAACCTGGCCAACCGCCATCCAGATACCTTCCGCGAGGAGAATTGCCACCTCCTCTCCCAGTTGGCGAACCAGGTGGCTCTCGCCATAGATAACGCCCTGGCATTCCAGCGAATCGCCCAGCTCAAAGATCGTCTGGCGGAAGAGAAGATGTACCTCGAAGACGAGCTGCAGACAGAGTACAACTTTGGGGAGATCGTCGGTGAAAGTCCTGGACTACGCCGCGTGCTCAAGCAGGTGGAGACCGTGGCGTCCACGGACGCCACGGTTCTCATTTTAGGTGAGACCGGGACCGGCAAGGAACTGATTGCCCGCGCCATCCACAATTTGAGCCTCCGGAAGGACCACACCTTCGTCAAAATTAGTTGCGCCGCGATTCCAGTGGGCCTGCTCGAAAGCGAACTTTTCGGCCACGAAAAGGGCGCCTTCACCGGCGCGTTTGCTCAGAAGGTTGGCCGTATGGAATTGGCCGACCAGGGAACGCTGTTCCTTGACGAGGTCGGCGATATCCCTCTGGAACTGCAGCCCAAGCTCCTGCGCGCCCTGCAGGAGAAGGAGATCGAACGCCTGGGCAGCACCCGCACACTGCACGTTGACGTCCGTTTGGTTGCCGCCACCAACCGCAATCTGGAGCGGATGGTCAAGAATGGCGAGTTTCGCAGCGACCTTTACTACCGCTTGAAGGTATTTCCGATCCGCATTCCCCCTCTCCGCGACCGTGTGCAGGACATCCCGATCCTCGTCCGCTACTTCACCCAAAAACACTCCAAACGCATGGGCCGCAAAATCACGGATATCCTTCCTGAAACCATGAATGCCCTGACGCGCTGGCACTGGCCGGGCAATATCCGTGAACTCGAAAATTTTATCGAGCGCGCCGTCATCCTCTCATCACATGGGACCAGCCTCCGAGCCCCTCTTGCCGAACTCGAAGCGCCCTCATCCCCGGCCGCCCCTCATGGCTCTTCGCTCGAGGTTGCCGAGCGTGAGCACATCCTTCGCGTTTTGCGCGAAACTGGCGGCGTCATTAGCGGGCCGAAGGGAGCTGCCGCTCGGCTTGGCCTTAAGCGAACGACTCTGAACTCCAAAATGCAAAAACTGGGCATCAGCCGCGCCGAGAGATGACGGAATATCGTCAATGACTCCCTGCCGTCAGCCGCGGAAGGGTTTTGCCCTTCGCAGAATAGCCAAATGAGCGGTTCATTATCCGCCTAATCGGCTGATTCCGCTTGGCCCACGAACCATTCGTCCGAACATGTAGGGTTTGGGCAGTGCCGTGCTGATACAAAGGGTGCTCGTAGCCAAGCCCGGGATTACACATGCTGAAGATCACGACCAAAGCGAGCGGTGCGGAGTTGATGGACGAGGCTCCAATGGCCAATCACATCATCAACGAAGTGATCGGGCGCGGTGAAAATCTGGAGAGAGGAGAGAAATGAGATGCGATCTCCATATGGGTTGGAGTTGATTGAAAGTTGCCAAAGCTGCCGAGTGCGCGGCAAAGGGTTTTTCTGCGAGCTCGGACCGGCCACGCTGCGCGACTTCGAAGGCCTGAAATTCACCAACAGTTATCCGGAAGGCGCGGTGTTGTTTGTGGAAGGCCAGGCGCCTCGCGGCGTCTTTGTGCTCTGCCAAGGCCGTGTGAAACTGTCAACCAGTTCCAGCGAAGGGAAGACGTTGATTCTACGAATCGCCCGTCCGGGCGACGTCCTGGGACTTAGCGCGGCGGTCACCGGCCAACCCTATGAGGTTACCGCCGAAGCTCTCCATCCCTGCCAGGTCAATTTTATCGGGCGTGATGATTTTCTCCGCCTGGTGAAACAGCACGGTGAGGCTGGCGTGCGAGCGGCGGAAAACCTCAGCTCGAGCTACAGCGCGGTGACCGAACAACTGCGCACCGTGGGGCTAGCCGGCTCGGCGCCGGAAAAGCTTGCCCGCCTCTTGCTGGATTGGTCCGAGGAGGGAGAAGTTTCACCTCAAGGC